>NZ_JBSFJX010000047.1:0-57498 GCF_053598275.1 Streptomyces sp. NPDC001156
GGCGTCGACGTGGTTGATCCCCTCGGCCGCCAGCAGCCGCGCGCTCCACTCGGCGAGCAGCCCCGTCTTCTCCTCGTCGGGCACGGTGAAGGCGTGACCCGGTCCCGTACGGCGAGCCGCAGCCACTCCTCGTCGAGGCCCGGGAACGTGTCCCCGCGGCGCACCGCGAAACCGAGATCGCGCAGATGCCGGCGCACCGTGGCCGCCCGCTCCAGACGGATCAGCACGAAAGGTGCCTCGGCAGGTTCCGCCACATACAGCCCGTCCGGGGCGAACTCCCGCAGCCCCGCCACCAGATGTGCCCGGTCCGCCGCACCCCGGTGCGCCGCATGCGCGGCCTCCGCCACTGCCCTCGGCGACACACAGGCCTCGGCCGCCACGAGCGCGGGCGTTGACACCGGCCACAGGGGTTGCGCCCGCTCCAACTCGGCGATCGTCTCCGGCGCCGCCAGGACGTAGCCGATGCGCAGGCCCGCAAGCCCCCAGGTCTTGGTGAGGCTGCGCAGGACCACGAGCCCGGGCACATCGGTCCGGCCCGCCAGCGCCTCCCGTTCCCCCGGCACCGTGTCCATGAACGCCTCGTCGACCACCAAGGTCCGCCCGGGCCGCGCGAGTTCGGTGATCGCGGCGGCCGGGTGCAGCACCGACGTCGGGTTCGTCGGGTTGCCGAGCACCACCAGGTCCGCGTCCTGCGGAACCAGCGCCGCATCCAGCCGGAAGCCGTCCCGTTGCCGCAGCAGGACCCGGTCCACCGCGTGCCCGGCATCCCGCAGCGCCGCCTCGGGCTCCGTGAACTGCGGGTGGACCACGACCGGGTGACGCGTCTTCAGGGCGCGTGCCAGCAGCACGAAGGCCTCGGCCGCGCCCGCCGTGAGCAGGACGTGCTCGGCCGGCAGTCCGTGCCGCGCCGCCACCGCAGCCCGTGCGGCCCGCCCGTCGGGATAGGCCGCGAGTCCGCCCAGCGACCCCGCGATCACCTCGCGCAGCCATGCCGGGGGCGTGTCGGCGCGCACGTTCACCGCGAGATCGGTCAGCGAAGCACCGCCGTCACGCACCTCGGCGTCCCCGTGGTGCCGCAGGTCGTGCTGCCGCCCGTCGTGTTCAGTGCGCATGTGAGTGTGTGTGCCCACCGTGGTGGTGGTGATGTCCATGCTCGTGGTGGCCGTCGTCGTCCGGGTGGAAGTGGGGCTGCTGCGGCAGACCCACCTTGTCCTCGAAGCCCGGCAGCGCGATCCGGTACACGCACGAGTCGCAGTTCATCCGCAGATCGCCCTTCAGGGCCTCCTCGTACCGCTCCATCACCAGGTCGAGCAGCTCCGGCTCCGGACCGAGGACGTCCGCCGACCGCACATCGACCTCCGGGTGCGCCGCGGCCCAGCCCTGGGTCTGCTGCCGCACCCGGTCCGGCAGGACGCCGGTGAACAGGAAGTAGGGCAGGACGACGATCCGCCGTGCGCCCAGCCGCGCGCACCGGTCCAGGCCGCTCGGCACGTCCGGCGCCGCCAGCGAGACGAACGCCGTCTCGACACCCGCGTACCCGCGCCCCTCCCACAGCAGCCGCGCCGCCTTGTACACCTCGGCGTTGGCGTCCGGGTCCGTCGAGCCGCGGCCGACCAGCAGCACCGTCACATCGGCCCGGTCGGCGGGCGTGCGACCGGTGCCTCCGAGTGCCTCGTCCAGGCGCCGCTCCAGTACCGACAGCAGCGCCGGATGCGGGCCCAGCGGACGTCCGTACGTGTAGGAGATCCCCGGGTGGCGCTCCTTCTCCCGGGTCAGCGCCGCGGGGATGTCCCCCTTGGCGTGACCGGCGGACACCAGCATCAGCGGCACGGCGGCGAAACGCCGTACCCCCCGCTCCACCAGCTCGGTCACCGCCTCGCCCAGCGGCGGTGCCGACAGCTCGATGAAGCCGCCCGCGACGGGCAGCCCGGGGTGGCGGCGCCCCAGCTCCCGCACGAAGTCGCGGAACGCCTCGGCTCCGGCCTCGTCCCGGGTGCCGTGGCCGGCGATGAGCAGGGCGGGCGGCGGGGTGGTCACGGGGTCTCCTTCGAAGTGGGGTGGTACAGCAGGGCGTTGAGCGCGGCGGCGGCGACCGCCGAACCGCCCTTCTCGGACACGTTGCTCACGGCGGGCAGTCCGCTCTCGCGCAGCGCCGCCTTGGACTCGGCCGCGCCGACGAAACCGACGGGAAGGCCGATCACCAGCGCGGGCGAGGCGTCCAGCTTCAGCAGCTCCTCCAGGGCGGTCGGGGCGCAGCCGATCACCCAGAGCGCCCCGGGGCCGACGTCCTCGTACGCGAGGCGGATCGCGTGCGCCGAACGCGTCAGGCCCGGACCGGACTTGGCATCCTTGAGGCGGCAGACCGTCGGGCGCCGGGTGATGCCGGCGGCGACCATCTCGACGTCCACGACCACCGGCGCTCCGTCGTGCAGCGCGGCGTGCGCCGTCGCGAGCTCGCCTTCGGTCATGACGAGATCGTCCGCGTAGTCGAGGTCGGCGGCGGAGTGGATGACCCGCTCCACCACGGCCCGGGTCAGCGGAGGGAAGTGCGAGGTGTCCAGCCGGGTGCGCAGCCGCCGGAAGGACTCCTGCTCGATCGGGTGGACCACATGGTTCACTGGGCGTCCTCCTGCCGGTCGTCCTGCCAGCGGTAGCCGCGCGGCGTCACCATGCGCCCCGCGATCTCACGGGTCGCGGTGTTGCCCACGGTCACGACGGTCATCATGTCGACGGTCGCCGGGTCCAGCGAGGCCAGTGTCGTCAGACGGCTGGACTCGTCCTTTCGTGACGCGTTCCGTACGACACCGACCGGTGTCGCCGGTGCCCGGTGCCCGGAGAGGATCGCGAGCGCCTTCGGCAGCTGCCAGTCCCGGCCCCGGCTGCGCGGGTTGTAGAAGGTCACGACGAGGTCCGCCTCGGCCGCCGCCCGCACCCGTCGCTCGATCACCTCCCACGGGGTGTGCAGGTCGGAGAGGCTGATCGACACATGGTCGTGGCCCAGCGGGGCGCCGAGGATCGCGCCTGCCGCGAGGGCGGCCGTCACACCGGGCACCCCGACCACCTCGATGTCGTCGGACGCCTCGGCCAGCGCGGGCGACGCCATCGCGTACACACCGGCGTCCCCACTGCCGATCAGCGCGACGGCATGCCCCTTGTGTGCCTCGGCGACCGCGGTGCGCGCCCGTTCCTCCTCCGCGCCGAGCCCCGACTCCAGGATCCGGGTGCCCGGTGGCAGCAGATCACGGATCTGGTCGACGTACTGGTCGAGGCCGACCAGTACCGACGCGCGCCGCAACTCCGTCTTCGCGCGCGGCGTCAGCAGGTCCCGGGCGCCGGGCCCGAGCCCGACGACCGCGAGCCGTCCGCGCGCCGGCCGGCGTACCACGGCGCAGGTGGTCATCGCCGGACTCGCGGCCGACTTCCGCTTGGGTACGAGGAGTTCGCCTCCCCGTACCAGCGCGGCGGCCTCCGCGACGGACGGTGTGCCGACGGCGGCGAGCGGGGCGGCGGAGGGGTTGGGCACGTCGACCTTCGCCAACTCCTCGGCGGAGTAAGTCACCACGGGCACCCCGAGGCGCTCCGCGGCCTCGATGATCCCCGCCTCGTCCGCTTTGGCGTCGACGGTCGCGAGCTCGGCGAGCGACTTCGCGCAGAGCCCCGCGTCCCGCAGCGTGCTCTCGATCAGCTCGAGGACCTCGGCTGCGGGCGCGCCCTTGGAGGCGCCGACGCCGACGACGAGGGTGGGCGGCCGCAGGACGACCTCCCGCTCGGCCGGCTCGACGGTACGGTCCGTGACGCGGATCGTGTACGGGCCCTCGGCGGTGGCGCGCAGCGGCGGCAGCGGCCAGGCCACCTCCGCATCCAACGCGACCGGCTCCCCGTCCAGAAGCGCCCGCGACACCCCCGCGACGTCCCCCTCCGCAGGCAAGCCGAGCGTGTCCAGGCCCTTCAGACCCACGGAGTCCGTAGCGGTCGTCACCACGGGCCGGGCGTCCAGCAACGAGGCGACCTCACCGGCCAGTTCGTTGGCCCCTCCGGCATGGCCGCCCACGAGCGACACCGCGAAACGGCCGCCCTCGTCGACGCACACCACCCCCGGGTCGGACCTCTTGTCACCCAGCAGCGGGGCGACAAGCCGTACCACGGCGCCCGTGGCCAGGAAGCACACGAGCTGCTCGCACTCCGCGAAGGCGGCCCGCACGGCCTCGCCGACGGGCCCGTCGTACACCCTCGTGCGGTCCGGCCACGCCGCGGCCAGCCGGTCCCGGGCAGCCGCGCCCGCCGCGGTGGCGGAAATGAGGCCGATCACAGAGCAACTCCTTCGCTACGCGCCGGAGGCCGCTTGCCCCACAGCAGAAAAACGGGGTTGGCCGCCGCGAGCCGGGTCACCTCGCCCGGCAGCGGCGCGAGCCGCGACGACTGCAGCAGCACGCCGTCGCAGGAGAACCCGGCCGCGACGAGCGCCCCGCGCGCCGCCGGTACGCGGTCAAGGGCGGCCATGGCGACCACCACGGTCCGCCGCGCGCGGGCCGCGCACGCGGTCACGACGGCGGGCAGCTCTCGTCCGCCGCCGCCCACGAACACCGCGTCGGGATCGGCGAGAGCGTCCAGTGCGGCCGGCGCCGCCCCGTGCACGACGTGCACGTCCACCCCGTGCGCCGCGGCGTTGGCGCGGATGCGCTCCACCCCGTCGTGCGTCTTCTCGACGGCGCTCACGGCCGCACCGAGCCGGGCGCACTCGACGGCGACCGACCCGGAGCCCGCGCCGATGTCCCAGACCAGATCGCCGAGCCGGGGCCCCAGCCGGGCCAGCGCCAGGGCGCGCACCTCGAACTTGGTGATCATCGAGTCGCGGTGCGCGAACGCGTCCTCCTCCAGGGCCCACCCGGACGGGCCGGACGGCGCCCCGGCGACCGTGCGCACCGGTCCCGGCGCTCGCGACGCGTCGAGACACAGCACCACGTTCACCGCCGTGCCCCAGTCGCGCGTCGCCGCCTGCTCCGGCGTCACCCGCTCCACCTGTTCGCTCCGCGGGTCACCGAGTGCGCCGGCCACCACGAGGACGCGCTCGGTGCGGGCACGGGCCAGCGCGGCCCCCAGTTCGGCGGGACCGGCGCCGGGCCCGGTCAGCACGGCGACCTTCGGACGCGCCCGGCACACGTTCACCGCCGTACGCAGCTCGCGCCCGTGCGCGCTCACCACCACCGCGTCGTCCCACGGCAACCCGATCCGCGCGAACGCGGCCGCCACCGAGGACACGCCCGGCCGCACGTCGAGCCGCTCAGGCCCGAACCGTTCGGCGAGCACCCTGACGATCCCGAAGAACCCCGGATCGCCCGAAGCGAGCACCATGACCCGCCGCCCCTTGTCGAGATACCGCTCGACCGTCTCGAGCGCGGGAGCCAGCGGCCCGAGGACGATCCGCTCGGTCTCCTGCGGCAGCCGGGCGGCCTCCAGATGGCGCCGTCCGCCGACCACGAGGTCCGCGCCGGCCGTCGCCCCGGCGGGAAGCGGCTCGCCCGTGCCGGTACCGACAACGGTGATCACGTGCTCGCACCCCGCGTGCGCAGGGCTCTGCGGGCCTCGGGGTCGGCCTTGCGGTAGCCGTGGAAGTGGCCCGGGTGGTACAGGTGCGAGCGGGTGCCGTGCGCGTCGAGCGCCGGGCCCACCAGGAACAGCGTGTGCTTCCAGAGCTTGTGCTCCTTGACGGTCTCCTCCAGCGTGCCGATCGTGCACTTCACGACCAGCTCCTCGGGCCAGGTCGCCTGGTGGGCCACCACGACCGGGGTGCTGGTCGGGTAGCCGCCCTCCAGCAGCTCGCGCACGAGCTGGCCGCTGCGCGCCGCCGACAGGAAGATCGCCATGGTGGTGCCGTGCCGGGCGAACTCGCGCACCTCCTCACCGGGCGGCATCGGCGTCTTGCCGCCGCCGAGCCGGGTCAGGACGACGGACTGCGCGACCTCGGGGATCGTCAGCTCCCGCTGCGCGAGCGCTGCGACGGCCGAGAAGGACGAGACTCCGGGTACCACTTCCGTCTCGATCCCCATCCCCGCACACCGGTCGAGCTGTTCCTGGGTGCCGCCCCACAGGGCCGGATCTCCGGAGTGGATGCGGGCGACCCGCAGGCCCTGCGCATGGGCCCGCTCGTACACCGCGACGACGTCCTCCAGGGACATGGTCGCCGAGTCGAGGATCTCGGCCCCCTCGCGGGCGTGCTCGAGGACCTCCGCCTGCACCAGGCTGGCCGCCCAGATCACGATGTCGGCCTCGGCGATGGCGCGCGCGGCGCGGAACGTCAGCAGGTCGGCGGCGCCGGGGCCGGCACCGACGAAGGTCACCTTTCCGGTGATGGCATCGGCCATGGAATTCTTTCCTCCAGCGAAAAGTTCGAGCAGTACGAGGCACCGGTGCGCACAGGGCCGCCGGTCTCGTGTGCACCCGGATCGATCGGATAGCAAGGTCATATGGCGGTCTTCGTCGCGCTCGGCGCGTTCCTGATGACGCTGGCAGGCGGCTGGACGGCACAGCGGGTGACCGACCGCCGCCATCTCGTCCTCGGCCTGGCCGGCGGGCTGATGCTCGGCGTGGTCGGCCTGGATCTGCTGCCGGAGGCCCTGCGTGCCGCGGGCGGCGAGGTGTTCGGCGTCCCCGCCGCCCTGCTGCTCTTCGTGGCCGGTTTCCTGCTGGCCCACCTGGTGGAGCGCCTGCTGGCCGCGCGCCGCGCCGCGCACGGTGCGGACGAGCTGGTTTCCCTGGCTCCGCCTCCGGAGCCCGTCAGCCGGTGTCATGCGGCCGACCACGCTCAGTCCTTCGGGCCCCCAGGTGTCCCACCGCTCAACACCGGCGCGCCCCCGCCGCGCCGCGACGACCGGGCGCCCGAGGTGGGCCTGACGGCGGCCGCGGCGATGGTCGGGCACAGTGCCATGGACGGCATGGCGATCGGTGCCGCGTTCCAGGTGGGCAGCGGCATGGGAGCGGCGGTCGCGGTCGCGGTCGTCGCGCACGACTTCGCGGACGGCTTCAACACGTACACGCTCACGAGCCTGTACGGGAACGCGCGCCGCAAGGCCATCGCGATGCTCGTCGCGGACGCGGCGGCACCCGTCGTCGGCGCCGCCTGCACGCTGGCCTTCACGATTCCCGAGCGAGCCCTCGGTGGCTATCTCGGTCTCTTCGGCGGAGCGCTGCTCTACCTCGCCGCCGCCGAGATCCTCCCGGAGGCGCACCACGTCCACCCCGCCCGCTCGACCCTGCTGTGCACGATCGCGGGCGCGGCGTTCATCTGGCTGGTGGTGGGCCTCGCCCACTGATCCACCGCCGGTCACAGTTTGCCGCCACGGGTCCCGTCGCGCCGGGCCGGCGCGATGAGGGTGGACAGGTAGGGCAGCGGACCGCCGTCGAGATCGGCGGCCGGCCGGATGGACTCCTCGGACAGCCCGAGCCCGGATCCCCACACCGCGCCCTCGAGCCGCCCGGTCTCCCGCAGCGCCTCGGCGACCTCGTGCGCCTGCCGCCCGAACTTGTAGGCGACGACCGTGCCGGGCCCGCCGAGCGCGTCCTTGAGCACGGTGGACCCGGCGGTCACCGGCACCAGCGTGAGCGGCTCGGTGCCCTCGGTCAGCACGGCCCCCGACCGCGCCGCGAGGTCCTGCATGGCGGTGATGCCGGGAACGGTCTCGACGACGGTGCCCGGCAGGAGCTCCTGGATGGTCTGGGCGAGGTAGGTGAACGTCGAGTACACGTTGGGGTCGCCAATGGTGGCGAAGGCGACGGCGGAGCAGCGCTCGAGGAGCCGGGCCACACCTTCGCCTGCCGCGTCCCAGGCCGCCTCCCGCCGGGCGCGGTCGCTGCGCTCGTTGAGCGCGAACACCACACGCACGACCTTCTCCTCGGGCACGTAGTGCAGCACCGTCGCCTCGGCGCGCCCCCGCTCCCCGCCGTCCTTCCCCTCGGGTCCGGCCATGACGGGCACGACGACGACATCGGCGGCGCGCAGCGCGTTGACGCCCTTGACGGTCACCAGCTCGGGGTCGCCGGGGCCCACCCCGACTCCGATCAGCCTGCTGCTCATGACGTCCGGCACCTCTCCACGAACCGACGGGCGACACCGGGCTCGGCGGCCCAGTGCGTGTGCAGATAACTGGCGTGCACACCTTGTTGTACGAAACCCTCGACACGCGGCCGACGGGCGCGCACCCCCCACGCGGGAGCCGCCCCCGCGCCGGGCTCGACCACGGACCGGTGGAACTCGTGCCCCCGTATCCGGGTCCCGGCCGCGGCGAGGACACTGTCGCTCACCGCCACGGCGTCCCGATAGCCGAGAGTGAGCCGTTCGCTCATCCGGGCGTTCGCGTCGAGAACCCCGCACATCGGCTGCCCGTCCAGCTCCCGGCACAGGTACAGCAGCCCGGCACACTCGGCGGCGACGGGAGCCCCGCTCAGTGCGAGTCCGGCGACCGCCTTACGGAGTCGTTCGTTGGCCGAGAGCTCGGACGCGTACACCTCCGGGAAACCGCCGCCGATGACCAAGCCGCGCGTGCCGTCGGGCAGTTGCTCGTCGTGCAGGGGGTCGAAGGTGACGACTTCGGCTCCGGCGGCGGCCAGCAGTTCGGCGTTCTCGGCGTAGGAGAAGGTGAAGGCGGGGCCGCCGGCGACGGCGACCACCTCGCGAGCACCCGCCGGGGCGACCGGGGGCTCCCAGGCCTCGCCGGGCAACGCCCCCGCACTCCGCGCCAGCCCCAGCAGCGCCTGAAGATCGCACCCGTCGCGCACCTGCGCGGCCATGGCGGTGACGGCCTCCATCGCCTCCGCCCGGCGCTCGGCGACCGGCACCAGCCCCAGGTGACGCGACGGCGTGTCCACCTGGGGAACCCGCCGCAGCACCCCCAGCACCGGCACCCCGGCCGACTCCAAGGCGTCGCGCAGCAGTTCCTCATGACGGTCCGAGGCCACCTTGTTCAGGATCACGCCCCCGATCCGCACCTGCGGGTCCCAGGACGCGAAGCCGTGCACCAGGGCCGCCACCGACCGTGACTGCGACGACGCGTCGACCACCAGCACGACCGGTGCGCCGAGCAGCTTGGCCACCTGCGCCGTGGAGGCCAGTTCCCCCTCGCCCGCGGCCCCGTCGTAGAGCCCCATCACGCCCTCGACGACGGCGAGATCGCACCCCCGCGCCCCGTGCAGAAACAGCGGAGCGATCAGCTCCGGCCCGCACAGGTAAGCGTCCAGATTGCGCCCCACCTGCTCGGTCGCGAGCGCGTGGTACCCGGGGTCGATGTAGTCCGGCCCGACCTTGTGCGGGGACACGGCGAGCCCCCGCGCGGCGAACGCGGCCATCAGCCCCGTGGCGACGGTGGTCTTGCCGCTGCCGGACGCCGGCGCGGCAATGACCAGCCGGGGGACGGACCTCACCACTCGATGCCCTTCTGGCCCTTCTGCCCCGCGTCCATGGGGTGCTTGACCTTGGACATGTCGGTCACGAGATCCGCGAAGTCCACCAGCTTCTCGGGCGCGTTCCGCCCGGTGATCACCACATGCTGGGTTCCGGGCCGGTTCCGCAGCACCTCCACGACCTCGTCCGTGTCCACCCACCCCCAGTGCATCGGGTATGCGAACTCGTCCAGCACGTAGAGCGTGTACGTCTCGGCCGCCAGGTCCCGCTTGACCTGCTCCCAGCCCTCCCGGGCCTTCTCCTCGTTGTCCATCTGGGCATCCCGCTGGACCCACGACCAGCCCTCGCCCATCTTGTGCCAGTCGACGGTCCCGCCCTGCCCGGAGGCGCCGAGCACGCGCAGCGCGTTCTCCTCGCCGACCTTCCACTTGGCCGACTTGACGAACTGGAACACCCCGATCGGCCACCCCTGGTTCCAGGCGCGCAGCGCGAGACCGAACGCGGCGGTCGACTTGCCCTTGCCGATGCCCGTGTGGACGACGACCAGCGGCCGGTTGCGCCGCTGCCGGGTCGTCAGCCCGTCGTCCGGCACCACACTCGGCTGTCCCTGCGGCATTACGCGGCCCTCCTCGAAGAAGTCCCCTGCACGTCCCTGACCAGACCGGCGATCGAGTCGGCCCGCAGCTCGTCCAGCGTGACGGCCGCACCGCCCAGCTCACCCGCGAGCTGCCCGGCCAGCCCGAGCCGCACCGGACCCGACTCGCAGTCCACGACCACGGACGCCACCTGCCCGGCCGCGAACAGCCGTGCCGCACGTCCCGCCAGTGCGACCGGCTCGGGGCCGCCGGTGGCCCGTCCGTCGGTCACGACCACGACGAGCGCCCGCCGCGCCGGATCCCGCAGCCGCTCCACCCGCAGCACCTCGTGCGCCTTGAGCAGTCCGGCCGCGAGGGGCGTGCGTCCGCCCGTCGGCAGCGACTGGAGCCGCGTCGCCGCCGTGTCCACCGATGAGGTCGGCGGCAACGCGACCTCGGCGTCCTTGCCCCGGAAGGTCACCAGCCCCACCTTGTCCCGTCGCTGGTAGGCGTCCAGGAGCAGCGACAGCACGGCGCCCTTCACGGCGCTCATCCGCTGCCGCGCGGCCATGGACCCGGAGGCGTCGACCACGAACAGCACGAGGTTGCCCTCACGGCCCTCGCGCGTCGCCTGCCGCAGGTCGTCCCGCCGCACCACGAGGCCCGGCCCCGACCTGCCGCGCGCCCGCTGATGGGGCGCGGCGGCCTGCACGGTCGCCGCCAGGTGCAGCTTGGTGAGGGTTCCCCGGGGCCGCCGGGCCCCGGTCGTCCGCCCGTGTTCGGTCCGCGCCCGCGAGCGCCGCCCGGCGGCACCGTCGCCGATGCCGGGCACGCTCAGCACCTTCGTACGGAAGGGCTCGGCGGCAGACACGGGAGCCTGCTCGCCGGCGCCGGAGGCCTGCGGCTGCGCGTCGCCGTCGCCGTCCCCGGTGTCGGGCCGGGCGCCCGTGTCACCGTCCTGCGGGCCGCCGTCGGCCTGCGGTGGCTGCCCGCCCCCGTCGGGCCCGTCCGGGCCGGGATCCGGATCGTCGTCCGGGCCGCCGAACTGCTCCAGGGTCTCGTCCAGTTTGTTCTCGTCCAGCCCCGGCGCGTCGAACGGGTTCCGCCGCCGCCGGTGCGGCAGCGCGAGCAGAGCGGCCTGCCGTACGTCCTCGGCGAGCACGTCGGTCCGCCCGGCCCATGCGGCCAGCGCGGTGGCGGTACGCGCCATCACGATGTCGGCCCGCATACCGTCCACCTCGAAGGCGGCGCAGGTCGCGGCGATCTGCCTGAGCGCCCCGTCGCCGAGCCGCACCGACGGCAGCAGCTCACGCGCCGCCACGATCCGCGCCCGTACGGCGGTCTCCTCCTGAGCCCAGCGGGCGGTGAAGCCGGCGGGGTCGTCGTCGTACGCCAGGCGCCGCCGGACGACCTCCACCCGCTGTTCCGGTTCCCGCGAGGCCGCCACCTCGACGGTCAGCCCGAACCGGTCGAGCAGCTGCGGCCGCAGCTCGCCCTCCTCCGGGTTCATGGTGCCGACGAGCAGGAAGCGGGCGGCGTGCCGGACGGAGACGCCCTCGCGCTCAACGTACGAGGCACCCATCGCGGCGGCGTCGAGCAGCAGGTCGACCAGGTGGTCGTGGAGGAGGTTGACCTCGTCGACGTACAGGATCCCGCGGTGCGCGTCGGCCAGCAGACCCGGCTCGAAGGCCTTCACGCCCTCGGCCAGCGCCCGCTCGATGTCGAGGGCGCCCACGAGCCGGTCCTCGGAGGCGCCGACCGGCAGCTCCACCATGCGCGCGGGCCGCTGGGTACTGGTGCCGGCCTCGTGCGGACCGTCCGGGCAGTCCGGGTCCGGCGCCGCGGGAGCGCAGGAGAAACGGCACCCGGCGACCACGTCCACCGCCGGCAGCAGCGCCGAAAGGGCGCGTACCGCCGTGGACTTGGCGGTGCCCTTCTCACCGCGCACCAGCACACCGCCGACCGCCGGTGACACGGCGTTCAGCAGCAGTGCGAGCCGTAGATCGTCCTGGCCGACGACGGCCGTGAACGGAAACGGGGTACTCACTTGTCGTCGCCCTCCAGGTCGCCCTCGAGCGCCAGGTAGGTGGCGCGCAGCCGCTCCAGCGTGTCCGCGTCCGGCTCCGCCCACAGGCCGCGGTCGGCGGCCTCCAGCAGGCGCTCGGTGATGCCCCGCAGCGCCCAGGGGTTGGACTTCTTCATGAAGTCCCGGTTCTCGGCGTCGAAGACGTACTCCGCGCTGAGCTTCTCGTACATCCAGTCGTCGACGACCCCGGCCGTCGCGTCGTAGCCGAACAGGTAGTCCACGGTCGCCGCCATCTCGAAGGCGCCCTTGTAGCCGTGCCGTCGCATGGCGGCCATCCAGCGCGGGTTGACCACGCGGGCACGGAAGACCCGGTGCGTCTCCTCGCCGAGGGTGCGGGTCTTGACCTGGTCCGGCACGGCGCTGTCGCCGACGTACGCCTCGGGGCTCTGCCCCGTCAGATGCCGCACCATGGCGACCATGCCGCCGTGGTACTGGAAGTAGTCGTCGGCGTCCACCAGGTCGTGCTCACGGGTGTCGACGTTCTTGGCCGCGACGGCGATCCGCCGGAACGCCGTCTCCATGTCCCCGCGCGCCGCCCGCCCGTCGAGCCCGCGGCCGTACGCGTAGCCGCCCCACACCGCGTACACCTCGGCGAGGTCGGCGTCCGAGCGCCAGTTGCGCGCGTCGATCAGCGGCAGCAGACCGGCGCCGTACGCGCCCGGCTTGGAGCCGAAGACACGGGCGGTCGCGCGCCGCCGGTCGCCGTGGACGGCGGTGTCCTCGTCGGCATGGGCCCGGACGAAGTTCCGCTCGGCGGGCTCGTCCAGTTCGGCGACGGCGCGTACGGCGTCGTCGATGAGCCCGACGACGTGCGGGAACGCGTCCCGGAAGAAGCCCGAGATACGGACCGTGACGTCGATGCGCGGCCGGCCCAGCTCCTCGAGCGGGACCACCTCGAAACCGGTCACCCGGCGGGAGGCGTCGTCCCAGACCGGGCGGCAGCCGAGGAGAGCCAGGATCTCGGCGATGTCGTCGCCCTGGGTGCGCATGGCGGACGTGCCCCAGACCGTCAGCCCGACGGACTTCGGGTACTCGCCGGTGTCCTGCAGATAGCGGTCGACGAGGGAGTCGGCGAGCGACTGGCCGACCTCCCAGCTCAGCCGTGAGGGAATCGCCTTGGGATCGACGGAGTAGAAGTTGCGGCCGGTCGGCAGGACGTTGACCAGCCCCCGAGTGGGGGAGCCGGACGGGCCCGCCGGCACATAACCGCCGTTCAGCGCCCTGAGGATGTGGCCGATCTCGTCGGTGGTGCGGGCGAGCCGCGGCACCACCTCGGTGCAGGCGAAGTCCAGCACGGCGACGGCGTCGGGGAGTTCGCCGCCGAGCACCTCCCGGACCAGAGCCGCGCTCGCGCCTGCCGCCCAGCCGCGCTCCTCCATGCCCTCCGCGATCCGCCGGCACAGCTGCTCCAGCAGGTCGATCGCGTCGGCGGCGGTACGGGACGGGCCCTCGACCAGGTCGGTCAGCTCCACCGGCACCTTCACCGGCGCGCCGGGCTCGGCCAGCAACTCCTTCTCCACCAGGCCGAAATGAGCGGCGAGCGAGGCCCGCAGCCCCGGCAGGGCGTTCGCCTGGCCGCCCCACACCTGCGAGGCGCGCAGCACGGCGAGCACGAGGTTCACCCGGGGCTCGCCGACCGGCCCGCCGCCCAGAATGTGCAGACCGTCGCGGATCTGCACATCCTTGATCTCGCAGAGATAGCCGTCGATGTGCATGACGAACTCGTCGAAGGCGCCGTCCTCCGGCTGCTCGTCCACGTGCAGGTCGTGGTGCAGCTCAGCGGCCTTGACCAGGGTCCAGATCTGGGCGCGTACGGCGGGCGCCTTGGCCGGGTCCAGGTCGGAGACGAGCGCGTACTCATCGAGCAGCTGCTCCAGCTTGGCCAGGTCGCCGTAGGTGTCGGCGCGGGCCATCGGCGGTACGAGGTGGTCGACGACCGTGGCGTGGCCGCGGCGCTTGGCCTGGGTGCCCTCGCCGGGGTCGTTGACGATGAACGGGTAGATCAGCGGCAGCTCGCCGAGGACGGCGTCCGGCGCGCACCCGCGCGAGAGGCCCAGGCCCTTGCCCGGCAGCCACTCCATGGTGCCGTGCTTGCCCATGTGGACGATCGCGTCGGCGCCGAACGAGTTCTCCAGCCACCTGTACGCCGCCATGTAGTGGTGCGACGGCGGCATGTCGGGGTCGTGGTAGATCGCGATCGGGTTCTCGCCGAAGCCGCGCGGCGGCTGGATCATCACCACGACGTTCCCGAACCGGAGGGAGGCGAGGACGATGTCGTCGCCGTCGACGTACAGCGAACCCGGCGGCTCGCCCCACGCCTGGAGCATCGCCTCCCGCAGTCCGGGGTCGAGCCGGTCGAACCACGCCCGGTAGTCGGCGAGCGGCACCCGAGCGGGTGCGGCGGCCAGCTGGTCCTCGGTCAGCCATTCCACGTCGTGTCCGCCGGCTTCGATGAGCCGGTGGATCAGCTCGTCGCCGCCCGCCGGGTACTCGGTGAGGCCGTATCCGGCGTCCCGGAGCGCGTCCAGCACGCGTACGGCCGACGCGGGCGTGTCCAGGCCGACCGCGTTGCCGACCCGCGAGTGCTTGGTCGGGTAGGCGGTGAAGACGAGCGCGAGTTTCTTCTCGGCGTTCGGCTTGTGCTTCAGCCGGGCGTGCCGTACGGCGATTCCGGCGACGCGCGCGGCGCGCTCCGGGTCGGCGGCATACACTGGCACATCGTCCGGACCGTTCTCCTTGAAGGAGAAGGGGACCGTGACGAGGCGGCCGTCGAACTCCGGGATCGCCACCTGCATCGCCGCGTCCATGGGGGAGAGGGCGGCGTCGGACGCGTCCCACGCGGCGCGCGAGGAGGTCAGGCACAGGCCCTGCAGCACGGGAACGTCCAGGTCGGCCAGTGCCCCGATGTCCCAGGCCTCCTCGTCGCCGCCCGCCGACGCCTGAGAGGCGTGCGTACCGCCCGCGGCGAGCACGGTGGCCACGAGCGCGTCCGTCTTCGACAGCAGCTCGTACAGGCCCGCATCGGCGCCGCGCAGCGAACCGCAGTACACCGGGAGGGCGTTGGCGCCGCGGTTCTCGATCGCGTCGCAGAGGGTGTCCACGAAGGCGGTGTTCCCGCTGAGTTCATGGGCGCGGTAGAAGAGCACGCCCACCGTGGGACGGCCCTCGGCGTACACGCGCTCCCCGTGGACGCCGTACTCGGGCATCTTCTGCGGCTCGGTGAAACCCTCACCGGTCAGCAGCACGGTGTCGGACAGGAAGCGGGCCAGCTCCGTGAGGTTGGCGGGGCCGCCCTCGACCAGGTACGTCAGGGCCTCGGCGACCACGCCGGCGGGCACGGACGACTCGGCCATCAACTCCGCGTCCGGCACGGCCTCTCCGCCGAGCAGCACGGTCGGGATGCCCGAGGCCTTGAGTGTGGCGAGACCGTCCTCCCAGGCGCGCTTGCCGCCCAGCAGCCGTACGACGGCGAGGTCCGCACCCTCGATCAGACCCGGAAGCTCCTCCGCGGCATCCACCCGGGCCGGGTTGCCGATCCGGTAGGGCGCGCCGGAGGCACGGGCCGCCAGCAGATCGGTGTCGGCGGTCGACAACAACAACACTGTGCTCATGCGGGCGCTCCCGGTGGAATGAAAGGCAGTCCTTGCGGCGCGCCCGACTCGATGAGCCGCCACAGCGCGTCCGTGTCCGCGTGCTGTTCGATCAGGTCGCCGAGCCGGTCGAGCTGCTCCTCGCGCAGCGCGGCGAAAGACGTGTCGGCGGCCGGTACGAACCGGCGGCCCGCGGCGGCCGCCACCTCGCGCAGGAACGCCCGCCGGAAACCGTCCGACTCCAGGGAGCCGTGCCAGTGCGTGCCCCAGCTCTGGCCGACCCGGCAGCCGTCCAGGAAGGGCTCACCGCCCGTCACGTCGGCGACGCCGTGGTGGATCTCGTAGCCCTCGACGCGCTCACCGAGCGCCTCGCCGGCCGGCCGGGTCAGGGTCTTCTCGCGGGCGAACCGCACCCGCACGGGCAGCACCCCGAGCCCGTCCACCTGCCCCAGGCGGCTCTCGACGTCGTCCTCGATGTGCTCGCCGAGGATCTGGAAGCCGCCGCAGATGCCCAGGATCGGGCGCCGTTCGGCGGCCCTGCGGACCAGCGCGTCGGCGAGGCCCCGCTCGCGCAGCCACTCCAGTGCCCGTACGGTCCCGCGCGTGCCCGGGACCACCGCCAGGTCCGCGTCCGCCAGTTCCTCCGGCCGGTCCACGAACCGCACGACGACGCCCGGTTCGGCGGCCAGCGCGTCCACGTCGGTGAAGTTGGACATGAGCGGGATCGCGCAGACGGCGACCCGCAGCACGTCCTCGCCGTGCGGCGGGGCGACCGTGGACTCGCGGACGGTGCCGCGCAACGACACCCGCAGGCCGTCCTCCTCGTCGATGCCGAGCCCGTGCCGGTACGGCAGCACGCCGTAGGTGTGCCGCCCGGTGAGCCCGTGCAGCATGTCCAGGCCCGGCTCCAGCAGGGAGACGTCGCCCCGGAACTTGTTCACCATGAATCCGGCGACGAGTTCCTGGTCCTCACGCGAGAGCAGGGCCACGGTGCCGAAGAAGGAGGCGAAGACACCGCCGCGGTCGATGTCGCCCACGACCAGAACGGGCAGCCGCGCGCCTCGCGCGATCCCCATGTTCACGATGTCGGTCCGCCGCAGATTGATCTCGGCCGGACTGCCCGCTCCCTCACAGATCACCGCGTCATACGTGCCCCGCAACTGGGCGAGACAGTCGAGGACGGTGCCGAGGAGCCGCTGCTGCCGGCCGCCGTGATACCCGCGGGCGCTGAGCTCGCCGACCGGCTTCCCCAGCAGCACCACCTGACTGCTCTGCTCGCCCCCGGGCTTGAGCAGGACCGGGTTCATCAGCGCGCTCGGCTCGATGCGGCACGCCTGCGCCTGCATCGCCTGCGCCCGTCCGATCTCCGCGCCCTCGCGCGTGACGAAGGAGTTGAGCGACATGTTCTGCGCCTTGAAGGGCGCGACCTTGACGCCCTGCCGGGCCAGCCAGCGGCAGATCCCCGCGGTGACGACGCTCTTGCCGGCGTCGGAGGTGGTGCCGGCGACGAGGAGACCGCCGTTCATGACGTACGTCCCTTCGTGAGCATCGTCCGGGTGAGCAACCGTCCGGCGACGGTGGCGCCGAGCGCGAGCAGGGTCACGCGCCGGGAGAGCCGTACGGCGCGTTCGATGTCGCCGGCCTGGACCGCGCGCCCCGCGCCGTTCAGCACCGGCCGGTGCTCGACGCGTCCCCCGTACGAGAGGGTCCCGCCCAGCCGCACCCCGAGCGCCCCCGCGAACGAGGCCTCCACGGGCCCGGCGTTGGGGCTCGGGTGCTGGGCTGCGTCCGTGCGCCAGGCGTGCACGGCTGCCCGCGGTCGGGGACCCGAGGCGGCCGCGAGGGCGGCGGTCAGGCGTGCCCCGGGCCACCCAACGAGGTCGTCGAGGCGCGCCGAGGCCCACCCGTAGCGCCGGTAACGGGGCGATTTGTGACCGACCATGGCGTCGAGGGTGTTGACGGCCCGGAAGCCCACGAGCCCCGGCACCCCGCCCACGGCCCCCCACACCAGCGCGCCCACCACGGCGTCCGAGGTGTTCTCGGCGACGGACTCGACCACGGCACGCGCGATCCCGGCGGGGTCGAGCGCCTGCGGGTCACGCCCACACAGGTGGGGCAGCCGAGTGCGGGCGCCCTCCACGTCCCCCGCCTCCAGGGCACGCCCGACGCTCCGGGCCTCCCGGGCGAGCGAAGTCCCCCC
Source organism: Streptomyces sp. NPDC001156 (assembly GCF_053598275.1). Classification (NCBI taxonomy): domain Bacteria; kingdom Bacillati; phylum Actinomycetota; class Actinomycetes; order Kitasatosporales; family Streptomycetaceae; genus Streptomyces; species Streptomyces sp. NPDC001156. Next base: position 17,846 of record NZ_JBSFJX010000047.1, read on the forward strand.
GACGACGGCCCAAGTGGCCGCGGCGGTCAGGGCGACGGAGGCGGCGCGCGAAGGCCGGACGGCGGAGGCGGTGAGCGCGGCGAGCGAGACCGCACCGCCGACGCAGACGGCGGTGTGCAGTGCGCCCCACCCGCGGTGGTCCCGCCACAGCAACCGCTCCACGGCACCCGCGGCCCGCCCGAACGCGGCGACCGGATGCCCGCGGCGTGGATCGCCGATCAGGTGGTCACCGAGGAGGCCGGCGGTGGCGCCGTACGCGAAGACGCGATCGGCACCCATCGGTTCAGCCGACCGTGGGGTCGGGCAGGGGCCGGTTGTCGAGCCTGAAACGGCAGCCACGCATGGCGATATGTCCTCACTCAGGGTGTCCACGCCCTGGTTCGACGAGATCGGCGGTGAGAGTTCCTGGCTCCCGGGGGTTGTTCCCCGGTGACAGTGGCGGGACCGCGCCGGATTCGCACCGGCTTCCTCTCTTGCCGCCGTGTTGGCCCCGGCAGTCCACCACGACCCCGGAACACCCGTCAACTGGCTCTTGACCTGCGAAGCAGTGGTGTGCCGAGCCCCACACAGCTGACATGTCGTCAGCCGCTCGGATCGGTGCTTTCCGCGCGGCGCCGACGCCTGTGACGCACGAGGGGAACGGCTACGCGGCGGACGGGAGCAACGACCGTGTGGAGGACCCCACCGAGGGGACGCACTCGCCGGCGCGTGGCTCGAAACGGCGCACCGGCCCGGTGCTCGCCTTTCGGCGTAAGACGGGGTGTGGTTCGCTGACTGGATTCGAGGACCCGACAGCGGACGGTTTCTGAAGGTCCGTCCAGAGGACGGGAGGGGCTCGCATGGGGGACAGAGCCGAGGAAATACCGCCGCGCGCGGAAGGCCCCCGCGCTCCGCGGGCCACCCTGTCGGCGGCGGTCCCTCTGGCGCTTTTCTCCATGACCACAGGGGTGTTCGCGGTGGCCGCCGGCGCGCTCGCCGCACTGCTTGTGCCGGGATCCATGGCACGGGCGCTGGTCTGGGTGGTGGTGACGATCGTCGCGGCGGCCGGCGCAGGCCTGTGGTGGGGGATCACCCCGGTCACGGAGCGTCTCCGCGTTCTCGACCGGGCCGCGGCGGCGGTTCGTCCCCGTGGCTCGCGGACCCGTTGGCCTCCGGGGCGGATCCGTCGGCGTCCGAGGGCCGGGGCACTGCCGGGCGGACGCGCAGGGTGCGGCCCGCGCTTGCCGCAAGAGCGGTGACGGCCGTCGCGCCGAGGGTTCCCAGCACTGTCGTGGCCAGGGGTGTCGGGGTGCCCCACCCGAGGCCGGCCGCCACCCGTGCCGACACGGCGATGCCGAACAGCAGCACGCTGCCGTGGGCCGTGCCCAGCAGCAGTCGGGTCACCGGCGACCACATCCGCTGCTCGCCCCCGGAGTTCTCCGTTTCCTCGACGGGCTCCGCCGTGAGGCGGAGCGCGCGTAGCCGCCTGTACCACTCAAGGAACCCGAGGACCCCCATCGGTCTCCCTCCCCGTTGTCCGCCCGGGCCGTCCCCTCCCGGGCTTCGGTTGTCGTCGGGACTCAGGGTGAAGCGCCATCTCACGGTGCCGGCCCAGCGGCAGCCTGCTCTGCACCCCGATGCGACGCAGGCCGGTGCCGAGGTGCGCGCCGGCCGTGAACGGCAGTGGGCGCGGGGCCGCCGCAGGGGCAGGGAGGTCGCCTCGAGGTGTTGCCGCGGCCGGCGCGTGTCCCCGGCCGTGCCGCTCCCTGCCACATGTCGTCCGCGGCCGGTCGGGTGGCCTGAGTCGAGCATCAACTCCCCGATCAGATTAGGTGAGTTGGGTGTGCGCGACCAGACCGGTCGCTGTCCGGCGCCTGTCTTTTCGGCGTGGTCGCGATGCGGCCCGGAACGTGGCGAACCGGCGTATGTCCACAACCGAGTTCGAACCCTCGCAGTGACTATCACTGCGAGGGTTCGTCGCCGGTGGCCGAAGGGCCGATGAGTCGCGCGGAGTCAGGAGACGATCAGAAAGATCCCGTATCCCACCGCGGCCACACACGCGGCGAAGCAGGCGTACGCGCCGGTGGCTGCCATGGCGGCAGCGCCGCCCCGGGCCGATTCCTTCTTCGTGAGGCTCACCACGCCGAGGGTGAACAGGCCCACGAGGGCCACGGTGACCACGAGGCTGACGCCGAAGACGGTGCCGAGAGCCGCCCAGTCGATGTTCATGAGGGTGCTTCCTTATGCCGTCTTATACCGATGCGGTGCGGGTCGACTCCACCGAGGAGCCGGAGTTCTGGGCCGGGATGGTGGCCGTCAGGCCGGTGCCTGCGTCGGCCGTGGCGACCGGGCCGGCCGGTGGCGGGATCACCGCGGCGATCGCCGTGGTGACGACGCCCGCGGGCTCCGTCTCGACGTCGTTGACGTTGTCGATCGTGACCGGCTTGCGGCGGGACAGGGTCCAGATGACGCCGGCGCCCGCGACCAGCAGCACACCGGTGAGGACGGTGCCCCACGTGCCCTGCTTGGTGAGGAGCTCGGCACCCGCGCCGACCAGTCCTGCGGCCGGGAGCGTCAGACACCAGGCGACGAACATCCGGGTCGCGGTGGACCAGCGGACCACGCCGCCCTTGCGGCCGAGGCCCGCACCCATGACGGCACCGGAGCAGACCTGGGTGGTGGAGAGGGAGAAGCCGAGGTGCGAGGAGGCGAGGATCGCGGTCGCCGCGCTGGTCTGGGCGGCGAAGCCCTGCTGCGGAGCCAGGTCGGTCAGTCCCTTGCCCAGGGTGCGGATGATGCGCCAGCCGCCGAGGTAGGTGCCGAGCGCGATGGCCAGGCCGGCCGAGACGATGACCCAGGTGGGAGGGTTCGATCCGGGGGCGATGACGCCGCCGGTGACGAGCGCCAGGGTGATGATGCCCATCGTCTTCTGGGCGTCGTTCGTGCCGTGTGCCAGGGAGACCAGGCCCGCCGAGGCGATCGATCCGGCGCGGTAGCCCTTCGCGGTCGCCTTGCCGTCGGCGCGGCTGCCGATGACGTACGACAGGCGCGTGGCGAGCAGGGCGGCGAGGCCCGCCACGATCGGTGCCGCGACCGCGGGGATCAGGACCTTGGTGACGACCGTCGAGCCGTTCACGGCGGACCAGCCGGCCGAGGAGACGGCGGCGCCGATCAGACCTCCGAAGAGAGCGTGGGAGGAACTGGAGGGCAGGCCCAGCAGCCAGGTCAGCAGGTTCCAGAGGATGGCGCCCACCAGGGCCGCGAAGATCACTTCGACGCGTATGCCCTGCTCGTTGATGATGCCGCTGGAGATCGTCTTGGCGACCTCGACGGAGAGGAAGGCGCCGACGAGGTTCAGCACGGCGGACATCGCCACCGCCGTCTTGGGCCTCAGGGCGCCGGTCGAGATGGTCGTCGCCATCGCGTTGGCTGTGTCGTGGAAACCGTTCGTGAAGTCGAACACGAGAGCGGTGACGATCACGATTCCAATGAGGAGCGTGATGTGTTCCATTTACCCAGGCTTCTGTGGGAGGTCAGTGGCACGTGAACCGTAGGCAACCTAAGTGAATGGAAGATGAACTGAAGGAGTCTTGGGGGTGTATCGACCGATGTGTCGTTCTCGGTACACCTCGGGCGCGCGGGACACCGGGCTCTCGTGCAGTTCACGGGACGGCGGTCCGTCGCGCGCCCCAGTGCGCGAGGTCACAGGCGGCCCGGTTCTCCGCCTGGCAGGATCGCGCCATGGCTGAGCAAGGACGCGACGCGCGGGACGCCCGGGAGGACGCGGCGGGACGACCCGGGCAGGGCGCTCCCGGCACCGCGGACGAGGTGGCCGGGGCCTGGGAGGAACTCGTCGCGACCGCCGTCCGGACCGTGGCCGAGGGCCTGGTCGTCGGCACGTCCGGCAATGTCTCCGTACGGGTCGGCGACGTCGTCCTGGTCACACCGACGGGAGTGCCGTACGAGCGGCTGACGCCCGATGACGTGGTCGGCGTCGGCCTCGACGGCCGGCAGGTGCTCGGCCCGCTGCGGCCGACGAGCGAGCTGCCGATGCATCTGGCGGTCTACCGCACGACCGACGCACGCGCCGTCGTCCACACGCACGCCGTGCACGCGACGGCCGTCTCCACCCTGGTACGGGAACTGCCGCTGATCCACTACATGGCCGCAGCCCTCGGTGGTCCGGTCCGGGTAGCCCCCTACGCGACCTACGGCACCCCGGAACTGGCCGAGAACATGCTCCGCGCCCTCGCGCAACGCAGCGCGTGCCTCCTGCAGAACCACGGCACGATCGCCTACGGGTCGTCCCTGACCGAGGCCCACGACCGCACGGCCCAGCTGGAGTGGATGTGCCGTGTGTGGCTGACGGCCTCGTCGGTGCCGGGCCTGTCGCCGGCACTGCTCACCCGGGAGCAGGTGGCCGAGGTGGGGGAGCGGCTGCGGGGCTACGGCCAGCGCGGGGAGTAGAGGAAGCCGGCCGGAACCTTCTTCGAACGGTCGCCGCATCGGGCGCGCCCTCGGCGAACGCGGTGGTGTCGCCCGCTGGCCGGGGGCGGCCTCCACCGGGAGACTGGATGGGTGCGCACTGTCAAAGCGGCGGCCGCAGCCGTCACGGTAGCCATAGCAGCCGGCGCGGCCGGTGTCGCCGCGGGCCGCCTGGCCAGCGACGCCGCCCTCAAGGCGCCCCCGGGCCGGCCACTGCCCACGGAACCCCGTCTCACCGTGCACTCTCTGGCGGCCGGGCGGATCGCTCTCACCCGCGATCTGGCCTCCCAGCGCCCCGGCACCTACGGCCTCGCCGGCAACGGCTCGCACGCGGTCGTCGGCCCGGTCATCGACACCGCGCCCCGCTCGGCCGACACCGTCGTACGCCGCCTGGAGCGCGTCACCCACGGCACGCTCGAACCCGGTGACAAGGCGTGGCTCACCCCGAATCTGCACATCGGCAACCCGGGCACCGCACTCGGCCTCGACCACGCCGACGTGGACGTGCCCGGCGAACTCGGGACCCTTCCCGCCTGGTTCGTGCCCGGTGCCCGCGAAACCTGGGTGATCACCGTGCACGGGCTCGGCGCCACCCGGGAACACCCCATGAACGTCATGGGCTTCCTCAACCGTCACCACTTTCCCGTCCTCGACATCACCTACCGCGGGGATCTCGGCGCCCCCCGCCCGCCCGACGGCCTGAACCACCTCGGCGAGAGCGAGTGGCGCGACGTGGACGCCGCCATCCGCTACGCCGTGCGCTCCGGCGCCGAGCGCGTCGTCCTGCACGGTTGGTCCACCGGGGCCACGATGGCGCTGCGCGCCGCAGCGCAGTGCCCGCTGCGCGAGCGGATATCCGGGCTCATCCTGGACTCGCCGGTGCTCAGCTGGGAGGCCACGCTGCGCGCCCTCGCCGCCGCCCGCCGCACCCCCGGAGCGCTGCTGCCGCTGGCCGTCCGTGCCGCACAGGGCCGCACCGGTCTGCACGGCGACCGCCTCCAGCCCGCTGACCCGGACCAGCTGCAGGTGCCGGTTCTGATCTTCCACGGCCCCGGCGACACGGTCGCCCCATGGGGGCCCTCACGCCGTCTCGCCGAGCGCCGCGGCGACCTGGTCACCCTGCAGACCGTGCGCAACGCATCGCACGGTGCCATGTGGAACGTGGACCCCGGAGCCTATGAGGAGGCCATGCGGCGTTTTCTGACCCCGCTCATGTGACGCTGCCCCGAGGGCCGTGCTGCCGCACACCCCGGAAACCCCCTCCGCCGTACCGAGCTGGCGCCCTGCCTTCCGCTTGGACCCTTTGGAAGGCGCTTTCTCCGTATGCACCCCCTCGCGAGGCCCTGTGCGTCGGCCTGCCTCGTCGCCCGCTGTGACATTCCGTTTGGGTTTTCGGACCGTCAACCGCAAGACTGCACCTGTGACGTCCCGTACCCCGCGCGACTCCAGGCTCCGACTCGTCCGTCCGCGGCCGCTTGCAGCTGCTCCCCGAGCGGTGACCCCGCACCGCTCGCGCCCCGCACCCCGTCCGCCCGAGGGGACACCCCCGCCCGCGGAACTGGCCAGGATGGCCCGTACCCGGCTGGCCGACTCGGCCCGTGTCGCCCGCTGGGCCGACTCGGCGCTCGGCCCGGGCCGCGACGGCGCCGCCCCCGACGGCACGGGCACCCTCTCCGACGCCACCGCGCAACGGGCTGCCGCCGACCTCGGTCTGAGCGCCGCTCAGGTACGGGCCGACTGGGACACCGCCCGGCTGGCCGGACTCGTCGAGGTGCACGGCGACAGCGCCCGGCCCGGCTGGCGGCTGCGTGCCTGGAACCGCGACGACTCCGCGGTGCTGCGCGGCTGGGTCGCCCTGTTCGACGCCTGGTCGCTCGCCTGTCCCGAACCCGCCGACCGGGAGCACGCCGCCGTCGCCGAGGCCGTCTCGGCCATGCCCCAGGTGCTCTCCTTCCTGCAGCTGTCCGCGGGCCCCGTCCCGGTCGAGCAGCTGCTCGACCTGCTTCGGCAGCGGGTCACCGAACTGCGCACGGAACGGTGCGAGGTGCGGTACGCCCCGTCCGCCGCCCACGACCCCTATCCGCAGGTGCTGCACGCCGCGTCTGCTGATTCCGGATCCGTCGGGGCGCCGGTCCACGACCCGGCGGAGGGCGCCGAGCTCGCGCCTCTGCTCGACTGGGCCCTCGACGCGCTCGCCTACGTCGGCGCCCTCACCTGCGCCGACGGGCAGGCCACCCTCACCCCCCTCGGCAGCTGGGCGGTCTGGGTGAAGCTGGAGCAGATCTGCGTCGCCGCGCAGAGCCCGGCCGGGAACATCGAGCAGAACGCCGAGGACATGCTCCGCGGGTGCGCACAGCTGCGCCCGAACGCGGCCCGCGCGGAGTACCGGGCCTGGCTCGCGGCGCGCACGGTCGGCAGCGCCGTCACCGAGCTCCTGGACGCCGCCCGCGGCGAGGACGCCCTGCTGCGCGGCCTGGCCTTCGAGGCGCTGCGCGTGGTCGGGGCGCCGGCCGAACCCGAGGTGCGCGCCGCCTCGGACGAGACCCCGCTGCGCCCCTACGCCCTGCTCTGGCTCGCCGAGCAGGAGGGCGTCGACCCCGAGGAAGCCCACGAGGTGCTCACCCGCCAGGAGTCCACCTGGCTCTGGGTCGACACCGCCGCGGCCGTCGCCGACCACGGCGAAGCCCCCCTGCTCGTCCGCCACTTGGAATCCGCCGTGCAGCCCACCGTTCCCGCGCTGCTCGACGAGGTGCGTGCCGTCGGGCATCCCCGCACCGTGCAGGTCCTGGTCGCGCTCGCCGCCGCCCACCCGGACCCGGCGCTTGCCAAGGCCGTGCGCCGGGCCGCGTTCCAGGTCCACACGGGAGGCAGCTGACCGCGGGTCAGGCCGGGATCTCGGGGGCGTAGGTGCCGAAGCTCCAGATGTTGCCCTCGGCGTCCCGCGCCATGTAGTCCCGCGAGCCGTAGTCCTGGTCGGTCGGCGGCATGAGGATCTCCGCGCCGTGCTCCACGGCACGCTGGTGGTGTGCGTCGACGTCGTCCACGACGATGTAGACCCCGCCCGGGCCCGCGCCCTTCATCGCCTGGTCGAAGGTGCCGCCCCGGCCCTTCGAGCCGAGCATCACCGCTCCGTTGCCCTGGACCAGCTCCGCGTGCAGCACCGAGCCGTCCTCCCCCTCGTACACCGACAGCTCCGTGAAGCCGAAGGCCTCCGTCAGCTGCCTGATCGCCGCCTTGGCGTCCGCATACAGCAGCGTCGGGTAGATGCTCGGACGCCTGCCGTCCATACCCGCCATCCCGATCACTCCCTCCGTTCGTCCGGTCGGCCGGAACCGTGGCCTGCCGGTCAGTCTGGCACCGGCCACTGACAACGGCCCCGGACCCGGCCGGTACGGCCCCCGCCGGGCGCGCAACGCCGTCCCGTGACGCCATCCTCGTACCCTCCCAGGAGCCCTGCACCGGGCTCATGGCACGAACAGGGGACACACCGGGCGCGTCGCAGCCTTCTGCGCGGCGTCGCGCCTACCGTGCGCGCCGAACGTGCGTGGAGGCGCGGCGGACAGGGCAACGAGCATCACAGTCCCGAACGTCCCCACACCTGAAAAGCGCTTGCACGACCCCGTTAGACTGGGCCCATGGCCATTCTCCTTGCGCATTAGACGGCGGGAACGCCCTCAGCCGTCCGTCCCGTCCTCACCCGCTCTGGAGTCTGTCCGTGATCTCCGCCTCCGGTATCGAGCTGCGCGCCGGTGCCCGCATCCTCATCGAGAACGCCACTTTCCGCGTCGCCAAGGGCGACCGCATCGGCCTCGTCGGCCGCAACGGAGCAGGCAAGACCACACTCACCAAGGTCCTCGCGGGCGAGGGCATCCCCGCCGCGGGCACCGTCGCCCGCTCCGGCGAGGTCGGCTACCTCCCCCAGGACCCGCGCACGGGCGACCTGGATGTGCTGGCCCGGGACCGCATCCTCTCCGCGCGCGGCCTGGACGTGCTGATCCGCAAGATGCGCGACAACGAACAGCGCATCGCCACGGGCAAGGGCTCGACCCGCGAGAAGGCCCTCAAGCAGTACGAGCGCCAGGAGACCGAGTTCCTCACCAAGGGCGGGTACGCCGCCGAGGCCGAGGCCGCCACCATCGCCGCCGCGCTCAACCTGCCCGACCGTGTGCTGGGCCAGCCCCTGCACACGCTCTCCGGCGGTCAGCGCCGGCGTATCGAGCTGGCCCGCATCCTGTTCTCCGACGCGGACACCCTGCTGCTCGACGAGCCGACCAACCACCTGGACGCCGACTCGATCGTCTGGCTGCGCGACTACCTCAAGACCTACCGCGGCGGCTTCATCGTCATCTCGCACGACGTGGACCTGGTCGACACGGTCGTCAACAAGGTGTTCTACCTGGACGCCAACCGCGGCGCGATCGACATCTACAACATGGGCTGGAAGCTCTACCAGCAGCAGCGCGAGGCCGACGAGAAGCGCCGCAAGCGCGAGCGGCAGAACGCCGAGAAGAAGGCCGCCGCGCTGAACGCGCAGGCGGACAAGATGCGCGCCAAGGCCACCAAGACGGTCGCCGCGCAGAACATGGCCCGCCGTGCGGACAAGCTGCTGGCCGGACTGGAGGCCGCCCGCCAGTCCGACAAGGTCGCCAAGCTCCGTTTCCCGGAGCCCGCGCCCTGCGGCAAGACCCCGTTGATGGCCGAGGGCCTGTCGAAGTCGTACGGCTCGCTGGAGATCTTCACCGACGTCGACCTGGCCATCGACAAGGGCTCCCGGGTCGTCATCCTCGGCCTCAACGGCGCCGGCAAGACCACCCTGCTCCGTCTGCTCGGCGGTGTGGAGCAGCCGGACACGGGTGCCGTCGTGCCCGGTCACGGCCTCAAGCTCGGCTACTACGCCCAGGAGCACGAGACCCTCGACCCGGACCGCACGGTCCTGGAGAACATGCGCTCCGCCGCCCCCGACCTGGACCTCGTCGAGGTCCGCAAGGTGCTCGGCTCGTTCCTGTTCTCCGGCGACGACGTCGACAAGCCGGCCGGGGTCCTCTCCGGCGGCGAGAAGACCCGTCTCGCCCTCGCCACCCTGGTGGTGTCCTCGGCGAACGTGCTGCTCCTGGACGAGCCGACGAACAACCTCGACCCGGCCAGCCGCGAGGAGATCCTCGGCGCGCTGCGCACCTACAAGGGCGCGGTCGTCCTCGTCACCCACGACGAGGGCGCGGTCGAGGCGCTCCAGCCGGAGCGGATCATCCTGCTGCCCGACGGCGTCGAGGACCTGTGGGGCTCGGACTACGCGGACCTCGTCGCGCTGGCCTGACCCTTCCGTGCTCGGGGCGGTCAGAGCCGCTTGATCGAATGGTTGATCCACGGCGTATGGATCATTCGGCCGATCCGTGATCCATCATCTGTGTGAGATCTCCTCGTACCGAGGTGTGTCCTACACCGATTTTGCCGCCGAGCCCTTTCACCGCACGGGTTCGACCGGTGTGTGCCGCTGACCTGGTGGTTCCCGGAAAAACCCGTTCGGGCGCACGGACACCATCGGGCGGAACCGTGGATTCCACTCGTGGGGATGCGTTCCTGTCGTCAAAACCGTGTCGCACGGACCTTGCCGAATGGGTGGCCATCGCGCTCCCGAGGGGTGATCATGAGGGGACCAGAGCGCACTTCCCATGAGGAGGCACGGGTGGCCGAGACTCTGAAGAAGGGCAGCCGGGTGACCGGCGCCGCGCGCGACAAGCTCGCGGCAGACCTAAAGAAGAAGTACGACTCCGGTGCGAGCATCCGGGCGCTGGCCGAGGAGACCGGCCGCTCGTATGGCTTTGTGCACCGGATGCTCAGCGAGTCGGGCGTCACGCTTCGTGGGCGTGGCGGGGCGACGCGGGGCAAGAAGGCCACGTCGGCCTGACGCCGGGCGGCCCATCGGCTTCGGTGGTGGCCACCCGGTCGGTCAGGTGATCGGCCGGGTGGTTACTGTGCAGTCACTTGTGGATGCCGCGGGACGGCACCCGCTCCTGACCGTACCCATCGGAGGCGCCCCATGGCTTCACTCAAACCGGTACTCGACAAGGACGGCGTACAGCTCGCCGTCGACGAGGCGATCGCCACGGTGACGCTGGTCAACCCGGCCAAGCTCAATGCCCAGAGCCCCGCTCTGTGGCGGGCGTTGGCGGAGGCCGGGCGTGCGTTGCCCGGTTCCGTGCGTGTGGTCGTGCTGCGCGCCGAGGGCAAGTCGTTCTCGGCGGGGCTCGACCGGCAGATGTTCACGCCCGAGGGGATCGAAGGCGAACCGACCTTCGTGGATCTCGCGCGCGGCAGCGACGCGGAGCTGGACGCGGCCATTGCCGAGTTCCAGGAAGGGTTCACCTGGTGGCGGCGCAACGACATCGTGTCCATCGCCGCGGTTCAGGGCCACGCGATCGGCGCGGGGTTCCAGCTCGCCCTTGCCTGTGACCTGCGCGTCGTCGCGGACGACGTGCAGTTCGCCATGCGCGAGACGAGCCTCGGCCTCGTACCCGACCTCACCGGCACCCGTCCGCTGGTGGGCCTCGTCGGCTATGCCCGGGCCCTGGAGATCTGTGTGACGGGCCGCTTCGTCCTGGCCGAGGAGGCCGTGAACACCGGGCTCGCGAACCTCGCCGTGCCGCGTGAGCAGCTCGACGACACCGTGCGGGACCTGGCGTCCGCACTGCTCGCCGCGCCCCGGGATGCGGTGATCGAGACCAAGACGCTGCTGCGCGGCGCCCCCGAGCGGACGTACGAGGAGCAGCGCGCCGCGGAGCGGGCCGCGCAGGCCCGCCGGCTGCGGGACCTGGCCGGGATCGGCGACTAGGGACGGGCTGCGGGCCCGTTGACCCGGGCGTCCCGGCGTCGTTGCTCAGGCCGAGCACGGCGCCACCCGGTCGGCCGACCGCGTCTCCACGAAGATCGCCGCGCAGGCGGTTCGCAGGTGGCACTCGGCCCCCGTCGCCCGGCGCCGTGCCGCCACGTGCCACCCTCGTCGTCCACCCCGCACGGCCCGCTTCGGCGGCGGCGTCGAACTCGGCCACGCCCACGACAGGGGCGGCCGGCGCCGTGCGGTGCGTCGGCAGGGCTCCGAGCGGGTAGGCGCTCTGGCGGGGATGGAGGTGCATGAGGTCGCCGTCCGGGTGGAGCGGCCGCATCCCGTCCCGGCACACGGGAGGACGCAATGAGCGAGTCCCAGGGCACCGGGAGCACCCAGAGGCTCCCGGTCATGGAGAAGACCGCGGACAGCCGGCTCGGGCAGTCCGCGTCCGCTGCGGCGTACGAACCGGTGGACGGCGCGGGCCGCGGAGGGAGCCGCTTCTGGTCGGTGCGCCGGGGTCCCGCGTGCGTCGTCGCGCTGCTCCTCCTGATCGGCGGGGGCCTCTTCCTGTACGACGTGGTCGCCGTCAGAGCCCACCGGTCGGCCATGCCCTGGCGCCGGACCCTCGCCCACCGGCTGGCCGAGCAGCCCCTCGACAGCACCTGGGTACTGGTCGGCGGGGGCGTGGTGGCGGCCCTCGGCGTCGTGCTGCTGGTGCTCGCCGTGGCGCCGGGACTGCGCGGTGTACTGACGATGGACCCGGCGCACACCGACGTGAGGGCCGGACTGCACCGGCACGCCGCCGCGCGGGTGCTGCGCGAGCGGGCCATGGAGGTCTCCGGAGTGCAGTCGGTACGCGTCCGCCTGGGACGCGACAGGGCGGATGTGCGGGCGGTGGCTCGCTCCCGGGAACTGGACGACGTACGCGCCGACTTGGACAGGACGCTCACCGACACGGTCCGTAGTCTCGGGCTCCGCAGACCGCCCGCGTTGTCGGTGCACGTGCGGCGGGCCGGACGGAAGGGGTGAGGCGCGGTGCTGCGGATGGTCAACCGTGTACTGATCGGATTGGTCGGCGTGGTCCTGGTCGTCCTCGGTGGTTCCGTGCTCGCCGTCGGCCTCGGTGTGCGGCCGCCCTCCTGGTGGATCCACCAGGGCCCGCACGACGTCCTGCTGAGCGACGCCGAGCGCACCCGGTGGCGTGACCAGGGCTGGTGGTGGCCGACTGTCATCGCCGTGCTCGCCGTGGCCGTTCTGCTCGCCCTGGTGTGGCTGTGGGCGGTGCTGCGCCGGCACCGGCTCATGGAAGTGCTCGTCGACACCGGCGACGGCGAGGGCGCCCTGCTGCGCGGGCGGGCCTTGGAGAGCGTACTCGCCGGTGAGGCAGGGCAGTTGGACGGCGTCGAACGGGCGCACGTGGTGCTGACCGGACGACGCAGCGCACCCGAGGCGCGGGTACGGCTGCTGCTGGCGCCCCACGCGGACCCCGGGGATGTGCTGCACCGCCTGACCACCGGTGCGCTGGCCCGCGCCCGCGACTCCGCCGGACTCGCGGCGCTGCCCGCCGAGGTGCGGCTGTCCGGGGTCAGGCGCCGGGCCCAGCGGGTGAGCTGACACCCGGCGGCCACGGGCCGCCGGGGTGTGCCCGTGGTTCAGAAGCCGTGCAGGGCCCCGCCGTCCACCGGAACCATGATGCCCGTCAGATACGACGCCGCGGGGGACAGCAGGAACGCGGCCGTGCGGCCGAACTCCTGCGCGGTGCCGTAGCGGCGCAGCGGGATGCGGGACTCGTTGGCCACGCGTGTGGCCTGCGGATCGGCGGAGAGCGCGTCCAGTTCGCGCACCCGGTCCGTGTCGATGCGGGCCGGGAGCAGGCCGACGACGCGGATGCCGTGAGGGCCCAGCTCGTCGGAGATGGACTTGGCGAAGCCCGCGAGCCCCGGACGCAGACCGTTGGAGATGGTCAGGCCCGGGATCGGCTCGTACACGGACCCGGACAGCACGAAACCGATGACGCCGCCCTCTGCCAGCTCCGCGGCGGCCGCACGGGCCAGTCGCACCGCGCCCAGGAACACCGACTCGAAGGCAGTCGTCCACTGCTCGTCCGTGTTGTCGGCGACATAGCCGGCAGCCGGTCCGCCGACGCTGATCAGGATGCCGTCGAAGCCGCCGAAGTGCTCGCGGGCCGCGGCGATCAGGCGGTCCGGCGCCCCGGCGTCGGCGTTGTCGGCGGCCACGCCCACCGCGTTGGCCCCCAGTTCGGCCGCGGCTTCCGCGACCCGCTTCTCGTCGCGGCCCGTGAGAACCACTTTCGCCCCGTCGGAGACGAGCTCCCGCGCGGTGGCGTTGCCCAGCCCGCGGGTGCCGCCGGTGACGACGTACACACGGTCCTTCAGTCCAAGATCCATGGCCCTATCCTGCCGTCTCGCCTCTTCGAGGGCGAGTGCGGTCCCCATGCGGAGATCGCCGCAGGCCCGGGGAGGTTCCGCCGTGTACTCGGCCGCGAGGCGGACGCACCGCCCAGCCCTGACGCCTGCGTCCGCCCCGCACGTTCTGCGTCTGCCCGGTTTTCCCGGTCTCGCACATTCCTCGCCGCAGCGGTTCCGTGCGTCCCGTACGGATCGGTCCGCCCGGCGCCCGAGTGCCGTCGAAAGGTGGCCGGTCAGACCGCGGCCGGCGCCGGTTCCTCGCTCGGCTCCTCGGCCGCCTCGGCGCGTTCACGGGCCTCCCGGCGGGCCAGGACGAACCAGCCGAAGGGCACGCCCGCCGAGAACAGCCACCACTGGACGGCGTAGGCCATGTGCGGCCCGATGTCGCTGTGCTCGGGGGCGGGGATCAGCTCGGGGCTCCCGCCCTTGGGGGCGGGCGCGGTCATTTCGATGTAGCCGCCGAGGACCTGCTTGCCGAGGCTCTGGGCCTGCTGGGTGTTGTTGATCAGCATGACCTGGCGGTCGGGCAGACCCCGCACGTTCTTGATCCCGCTCTCCGCGGTCGTCTCGTCCGGCATCAGCCGGCCCGTGACGGTGATCTCGCCCGGAGCAGGCGCCGGGATCTTGGGGAACGCGGTCTGCGGGCCGTCCGCCGGGATCCAGCCCCGGTTGACCAGCAGGACCTTGCCGTCGTCCAGGAGGAAGGGGGTCAGGACGTGGTAACCGACCTCGCCGGAGGAGCTGGTACGACGGCGTACGACGACCTCGTGCGCGGTGTCGAAGGTGCCCTTGGCCGTGACCCGGCGGTACAGGTCCTTGTGGGCGACGGTCGCCCCGGGCGAGGTGAGCGACTCGGCCGGTACCGGCATCGCCGCCAGCGAGTCGGCGATCACCTTGTTCAGCGCCACCTTGTGCTCGTGGCGGTGCAGCTGCCAGAAGCCCAGCTCGATCATCGTCGGGATGAGCGCGAGAGCGACAAGGGTGAGGATCACCCATTGCCGGGACAACAGGAAGCGGTACACCCCACGACCGTACATCTCGGAACGTGGGGTGCCGTCACCGGGGTGTCTCAGACCCGGTCGACGATCCCCACCCTCCCCTCCGCCCGGGCGCAGTGGGCTCCGCAGTACCAGTGGCCGTCCGCTTCGACCCCCTGACCGATGATCTGAACACGACAGTGTTCACAGATCGGTGCCATGCGGTGGATGGCACAGGAGAAGCAGTCGAAGACGTGCACCTCGCCCTGCGCATGCACCTCGAAGGTCATTCCGTAGTCGTTGCCGCACACTTCACATCTCGCCATGCGCCACAGGTTGGGCTCTCGCCGTCGCGCGGGCGAGCGAGCGCGGGGCGAGTCGCACGGCAATCACCCGTACGTCCGTCAGCGGCCCTCCGGCGCGGCGGCGGCCGCCTTCGCCCGCGTATCCGCGGGCTCGACATCCCGCAGCAGTTGACCGAAGGCCGCCTCGTCCACCACCGGAGTTCCGTACTGGAGCGCCTTGACCGTCTTGGAGGTGCCCGAGTCGGGGTCGTTGGTCACGAGCAGGCTGGTGAGCCGGGACAGACTCGTCGCCACGTGCAGCCCCGCCTCGACGGCCCGGTCCTCGAGCAGCTCGCGGTCGACGGACGTGTCGCCGGAGAACGCCACCCGCATGCCCTGCTTGAGCGGTTTGCCCTCTTCGTAACGGCCCGGGTTGGGGTAGGGGCAGGCGGGGCGCCTGCGGGAGGGCCGCCAGGTGACCGGCCGGTAGCCGCCGGAGGCCTGCCGGCCGATGGTGGTGGAGGCGGACCACTCGGTCAGCGGGCGGCATTCCAGCAGCGGCAGCCGCACGCCCCCGCGTGCGGCGGCGTGCAGGCTGGGCCGGAATGCCTCGGCCAGTACGCGGGCGTCGTCCAGCGCGTGGTGCGCCCGCTGCTGGACGACACCGAAGTGCGCCGCCAGCGTCTGCAGTTTGTGGTTGGCCAGCGGCAGGCCCAGCTCCTTGGAGAGCGCGATGGTGCACAGCCGCTGACGGACCGGTGCCTCGCGCTCCGCGCGCGCGTACTCCCGGGCGATCATCGACCAGTCGAAGACCGCGTTGTGCGCGACGAGGACCCGACCCGCGAGCCGGCCCGCGAACTCCTCGGCGATGTCGCCGAAGAGCGGCGCGCCTTCGAGCAGATTGCTCGTCAGCCCGTGGATCCATACGGGGCCCGGATCGCGCTCCGGGTTGACCAGCGTGTACCAGTGGTCCTCGACCTCGCCACGCGCGTCCAGCCGGTAGACGGCCGCCGAAATGATCCGGTCGTCCCGGGCGAGGCCGGTGGTCTCCACGTCGACGACCGCGTACCCCTCCGGATAGGCGGCGGGCCAAGAGGCCGGAGACGCTGCGGTCGTAGGGTCTTCGAGCATGGTCATTGAGGATACGGGCCGCGACCGACAGTCCCGCGCTGGCCCGCACCCGGACGGCCGGTTCACGCCCCGCTCGCGCGGGGGGAGCACAACCCCTCGGGTCTGCACGTGAGTTCACATCCCGCCCGAGGGCGGGGACGCCAGCCGATGTCCGGGTTGTTCCCCTGTGGGACTTTCAGGAAGGGAATCTGCCAGGGTGTCGGAAACCGCAGGCGCCCCTCGCGTGGGGCACGGGGTGCCCGGGTACCGGACCAACGCCCGTACGGATGTGACGAACAGCCGCCCGTCGTCCCACGCACCTGTTGAGCAGGCAGGAATATTCGTCCCGTCAGACCGCGCTCGCGGACCGTCGCGACGAGGAGCGGACGGCGAGGGCCGCGCTACCGGCACCTCGGGCGGACGCGACGATCTCGGTGCCGCCGGGGCACCGGCGGGCCGAGTCGGTGCTGCGGCGGGGGCGTTCGGGGTGCCATCCTCCCGATGTGATGGAACCCACGCACGACGAAGCCCACGCAGGCGCGCTGGGCTCCCGGCTGAACTGGCTGCGGGCCGCCGTCCTCGGTGCGAACGACGGGATCGTCTCGACGGCGGGCCTCGTCGTGGGCGTGGCGGGTGCGACGACCGCACGCTCCACCCTCCTGACGGCAGGGCTGGCGGGGCTGCTGGCCGGGTCGATGTCCATGGCGGCGGGCGAGTACGTGTCGGTGTCGGCCCAGCGGGACTCCGAGAAGGCCGCGTTGGCACTGGAGCGGCGGGAACTGCGGGAACAGCCGGAAGCCGAACTCGAGGAGCTGACCGAGTTGCTGGAGGACCGGGGTCTGTCCCGGGAGGTCGCCCGCGAGGCGGCCGCCCAGCTGACGGCACGGGACGCGCTGCGCGCCCACGCCCGCGTGGAGCTCGGCATCGACCCCGACGAGCTCACCAACCCCTGGCACGCGGCGTGGGCGAGCTTCCTGGCGTTCACGGTGGGAGCGCTGCTGCCGCTGCTGGCGATCGTCCTGCCGCCCGCGACCTTGAGGGTGCCGGTGACAGTGGTGTCGGTCCTGGCTGCCTTGTTCGTCACCGGCTGGACCAGCGCCCGGCTGGGAGCGGCGAGGCCGGTGCAGGCCGTGGCGCGGAACATGGCGGGCGGGGCGCTGGCGATGGGGGTCACCTATGTCGCCGGGACGTTGCTGGGGGCGGTCGGGGCGTGAGGCCACGAAGCGGGGGACCGGAGACGTTCCTCCGGGAAGCGCTCCGCCCGTCGTCCGGTCCTGCCCGCTCGTAGGCCGGTTCACCGGCGGGCGACCGCACACGCCCGGCCATACTTGTCGGTAACGACCTCTGGCCCCGGCCGACCGGCGGCTCTACCGTGCATCCATGCCGAATCTGCCCGATGCCGTGCTGTTGTCGATACCCGCCTTCGTGCTGCTCACCGTGGTCGAGATGGTGAGCTACCGGTTCCATCCCGACGAGGACGCCGCGGGATACGACGCCAAGGACGCCGCGACCAGCATCGGCATGGGGTTCGGCAGCCTCTTCTTCGACCTGCTGTGGAAGATCCCGATCGTCCTGATCTACAGCGCCGTCTACGCGCTGACTCCCCTGCGCATCCCCGTCCTGTGGTGGACCGTCCTGCTCATGCTGCTCGCGCAGGACTTCTTCTACTACTGGTCCCACCGCGGGCACCATGTGATCCGGATCCTGTGGGCGTGCCATGTCGTCCACCACTCCAGCCGGAAGTTCAACCTCTCCACCGCGCTGCGCCAGCCCTGGACGTCGCTCACCGTGTGGCCCTTCTACGTGCCCCTGGTCGCCGTCGGCGTCCACCCGGCCGCGCTGGCGTTCTGCTCCTCCGTGAACCTGGTCTACCAGTTCTGGATCCACACCGAGCGCATCGACAGGATGCCCCGCTGGTACGAGTTCGTCTTCAACACGCCCTCGCACCACCGGGTCCACCACGCGTCCCAAGGCGGTTACCTGGACCGCAACTTCGGCGGCATCCTCATCGTCTGGGACCGGCTGTTCCACTCCTTCGTCCCGGAGACCGACCGGCCCGTCTACGGACTGACCAAGAACATCGACACGTACAACCCGCTGAAGGTCGCCACGCACGAGTACGTGGCCATCGCCCAGGACATCAGGGCGGCGAGCAGCTGGCGCGAGCGAGCCGGGCGGGTCTTCCGCGGTCCGGGCTGGCAGCCGGCGGCGGCGCCCGCCGGCACGGCAGTGCCGGTCGCGGGGGAGCCCGCCGGGTGAGCCCGCCGGGTGAGACCGCCGTGGGCACCCTCGACGACGAGGGGCGCCGACGGCGACGTACGGTGAAGTGCGCTCGACCACCCCCTGAGCGCACCCGCACAGTACCGATCGCACGAGAAGGACCCTCGACATGCGCGCCACCACCATCCACGCCCCCTACGACATGCGCGTGGAGGACGTGCCCGACGCCGTGGTGCAGCGGCCCACCGATGCGGTCGTCCGGGTGCTGCGGGCCTGCATCTGCGGCAGCGACCTGTGGGCGTACCGCGGTGAGGCGTCCCGGAAGCCCGGGCAGCGCATCGGTCACGAGTTCCTCGGCACGGTCGAGGAGACCGGCTCCGAGGTGACCGGCATCCAGCGTGGCGACCTGGTCGTGGCGCCCTTCATGTGGTCCGACGGCGCCTGCGACTACTGCCGTGAGGGCCTCACCACCTCCTGCGAGCACGGTGGCTTCTGGGGCTCGGTCGGCTCCGACGGCGGACAGGGCGAGGCGGTGCGTGTGCCCTTCGCCGACGCCACCCTCGTCCGGCTGCCCAAGGAGGCCGCCTCCGACGACCGTCTGCTGTCCGCGCTGCTGACGCTCTCCGACGTCCTGGGCACCGGGCACCACGCCGCCCTCGGGGCGGGAGTCCGTCCGGGCACCACGGTCGCCGTGGTCGGCGACGGGGCCGTCGGACTGTGCGCCGTGCTGGCCGCCAAGCGCCTCGGCGCCGAGCGGATCGTCGCGCTCGGCCGCCACGAGGTCCGGACCGACATCGCGCGCCGCTTCGGAGCCACGGACGTCGTCGCCGAGCGCGGGGAAGCGGCCGTGGAGGCCGTCCGCGAGCTCACCCGCGGCCAGGGGGCGCACGCCGTCGTCGAGGCCGTCGGCACCGAGCAGTCCATGCGGACCGCGGTGAACATCACCCGTGACGGCGGTGCCATCGGCTTCGTGGGCGTCCCGCACGGCAGCGGCACCGGCGTGGACCTGAGCGTCATGTTCGACCGGAACATAGCCCTGCGCGGCGGCGTGGCCCCCGTCCGCGCGTACATCCCCGAGCTGCTGCCCGACGTCCTCGACGGCACCATCGACCCCTCGCCGGTCTTCGACCGGACGGTCGGCCTGGAGGGCGTCCCGGAGGGTTACAAGGCGATGGACGAGCGCACCGCCCTCAAGGTACTCGTCACCGGCGCCTGATCAGGCCCCGCGCCCGGCCGGCACCGACGATCCGTAGCGGCTCCGGCCCGGCGCGGCGGAACCAGGGCTCCCGGGTCGGCAGCGGGCTGCATCCGCACCGGTGCGGCCGGGGCGAGCGCGCACGGCACCAGCGCGGCGAGAAGCAGGACGGCCGCCGCACCGGCGCGGCGCCCGGGCGCGTAGGGCCCGTGCCGCGGTGGCCCGGGGCCTGGGGCAGGCCGAACTGCGGCCAGTGGCGGCGGTGCGGCGGGCAGGTCGTGCGGCTGCCGCATTTCGCACGGCGGGGCGCCCGGGCGCGTAGGGCGCGCGCTGGAGTAGTCCAGCGGCAGCCCGCCCGCGGCCACGGCACCAGCGCAGCGCGCCCCGGCGCGTAGGGCTTGCACCGCGGTGGCTTGGGACGTGGGGCAGCCCGTCCGCGGCCAGTAGCGGCTGTGCGGCGGGGCGCCCCGCCGGGTAGGGCACGCGTCGTGGCGGCCCGCCCACCCGTGGTAGCGCGGCGGGCAAACAGGACGTGGGGACGGCCTCCTGACTCACCCGACTCAGGCGGTAGAGGCACTCCACCGTGCGGGATCCTGGCCCCACCGGCCCGGTGGGCGGGTCCAGTCCGTGGGGCCGTCCGTGAAGCGGACCGGTGGGCGGGCGTATCGGAGTCTGCCCAGTACGCTGCCGGTCTCCGCAAGCCAGGGGCCGGGGTCCTCGTACACCGTTCCGCCGTGCCCGGCGTGCCCCGCGTCCCCGGTGGTCTCGTCCGTCAGCCAGGCCGCCGTCCGTGCGAGCGCGAGCCGCACGGCGCGGCTGCCGCCCTCCTCCGACTGGTCGGTGAGGGACCTCAGGACCGCTGCGGCCAGCAGATACCCCGTACCGTGGTCGAGGGCCTGTGCGGGCAGCGTGCCAGGACGTTCGGCGGACCCCTCGGTCACCGCGATCCCGGTGGCGACCTGCACCAGGCTGTCGAAGCCGCGTCGCCCGCCCCACGGCCCGTACGCGCCCCACGCCGACAACTGCGCCACCACCAGGCCCGGGCGCCGCTCGGCCAGGTGCCCGGGGGCTAGCCCGAACCGCTCGAGCGCGCCGGGCCGGTAGCCGGTGACGACCACGTCCGCCTGCGCGAGCAGTTCCTGAAAGCTCCGACGGTCGGCGGGCGCCGCCAGGTCGAGCACGGCGGACCGCTTGCCGATGTCCATGTCGGCGTGCTGGTCCGGGAGTTCGTGCAGCTGCGGGCTGTCGATGCGCAGCACGTCCGCGCCGAGCAGCGCCAGTGTGCGGGTGGCCACCGGTCCGGCGATGACCCGGGTGAGGTCCAGCACCCGGAGGCCCGCGGCCGGCAGCAGCGGCTCACCGGAGAGCGGCACGAGCGGTCGTAGGGGCGCCTCGTCGAGCCGCTCACGGCCCACCAGCGGGTGCGCGGCGACCGCGTGCCCCTGTTCGTGCGCCGCCCACTCCTGAGGCGTGCGCAGTGCGATCGCCAGTCCGCCGGCCGCGTACACGCTCGCCTCCACCTCGACGGCCGACCGCTCGGAGAATGCCGCGGCCACCGTCTCCACGGACGCGTCCGCCGCCAGTCCGAGCGTCACCAGCAGCCGCTCCCGGTGATGGGGATAGTTCGCATGCGTGCGCACCCATCCGTCCGCGGTGCGCCAGAAACGGGACAGCGGGGCGAAGTTGACGGGCTCCCGGCCGTCCAGCCGCAGATGCCGCTCGCTGTGGAAAGCCGTGGCCACGGCCCCGTCGTCGACCTGGACGCCGGGCACCGCCGACAGTCCGGCCCGCCGCGCGCCCCACTCGGCGGCGGCCAGCGAGCACACCCCGACGCAGGCCCGCGCCATCTCCCGTACGGGCAGCCGCGAGGGCAGCGCCCCCTCCCGTACGACGGTCGAGATCCTCCCTGCCAGAGCAGGATCCCCGCCCAGTGCCGCCCACGCCACGTCGAAATCCGTCATGAGGGCACTATGCAGGGTGTATTGGATCAACACGTCGGGAGGGCCCTGGCGGGCCCTCCCGACGTGTGCGGTCCTATGCCGGCACGGCTACTTCGTGACGGCGTTCAGCGCGTTCACGGTGCCCCACCCGTAGAACCCGTTGTGGTTCTTCGAGCCCTTGCACACCGCGTCGATCTTGCCGTCCTTGTTGATGTCGTACGGGTCCGTGCACGGCGTCGCGTCGGCCTCGGCGTACAGCATGGCCTTCACCAGCTCGGCGGACGCGTGCGGATGCGTCGACTTGATGAGGGCGGCCACCCCGACGACATGTGGGGTCGCCATGGACGTGCCCGCCATGTAGCCCCACTTGCCGCCGGGCAGCGGGCCGAGGATCAGACCGCTGGTGGCCGGCGGGGCGGGGGTCTGGTAGGCGGTGGAGTCCCCGCCGGGAGCGGCCACGTCTATGACACCGAGGCCGTAGTTGGAGAAGGACGACTTGATGCCCTTCGCGCCTGTCGCGGCGACCGTCACCACACCGGGCAGCTGGGTCGGGACGTCGAAGCACTTGTGCGGGTCGATCACCCGGTCGCTCGGCGTGCCGTCGTTGGGGGAGACCGGGTCGGTGATGGAGTCCGCGTCGAGGTCGTAGCTCTCGTTGCCCGCGGCCGCGACGTTGACCGTGCCCTTGTGCTCCGCGTACCGCGAGGCCCGGGTGATGGCGTCGACGAGCGCCTTCTGGTCCGGGTCGTCGGCGCAGTTGAAGTACCAGGGGTCGGTGTAATAGCTGTTGTTGGTGACGTCGACGTGGTGCTCGGCCGCCCAGACGAATCCGCAGACGACGGCCTCGGTGTAGAAGTAGCCCGCCGTCGTCGCCACCTTGATGCCGGCGACCTTGACCCCCGGCGCGACACCGGTGATGCCGACGCCGTTCTTGGCGCCCGCGATCTCGCCCGCGACGTGCGTGCCGTGCGGGCTCTCCGCGGCGGTCGGCCGCCAGGCCCCGTCGGTGGTGTCCGGCTTGCCCGTGACGCAGTTGACGGACGCGTCGCGGTCGAAGTTCGGTGCGATGTCGGGGTGCGTGTCGTCCACGCCGGTGTCGATGACGGCCACCGTGACATTGCGGCTGCCGAGCGTCTTCTCGTGCGCCTTGTCCGCCTTGATGGCCGGCAGGTCCCACTGCAAGGGCTCCAGCGGGTCCTGCCCGTCGGTCGCCTGCGCGCTCGCGACCTCCTCGGCGGTGAGCGCCTTGGGCGTGCCCACGTCGGTCGTCGACTGGGCGGGCAGGGGCGCGTTGCGGGTGGCGCCCGCCGACTGCACCCCGGGAACCGTACGCAGGGTCTTGGCGAAGTCGGGGTTCGACGAGTGGACGACGATCACGCCGATCTCGTCGTAGGCGACCACGACCGTGCCGCCCGCGTCGGCGATGGCCCGCTTCACACGCGCCGAGGTGCCGTGTCCGGGCCGGACGTTGACGACGTAGCTGAGCGAGGTGGCGTCCGCCGTCGACGCCTTCGGGGCCGTCTCCGCGGCGGACGCGGTGACGTTGGGCAGGAAGGCCAGGGCGGTCGCCATCGCCATCCCGAGGGGAAGAGCGACGAGGCGGCGGGAGCGCTTGCGCAGCGCTGTCATGGAGTCTCCAGTTCGTTCGCTGTACCGGTTGTCGCAAGCCGTGCGGGGGTTCGGTGTTGGTGGAGGGCTACTTGACGGCACGCAGGGCGTTGACGATCCCGAAGCCGTAGAACCCGTTCACGCGTTTGCCGCCGACGCAGGTCGCGTCCACGACGCCGTTGCCGTCGCCGTCGTAGGGGTCGGTCGGGCAGCCCGGGTTGTCCGCCTGCGCCTTGAGCAGCGCCTGGAGCTGGGCCGGGGTCGCCCACGGGTGGGCGGACTTCAGCAGGGCGGCCACGCCCGCGACATGCGGTGACGCCATCGAGGTGCCCTGCAGGAAGCCGTACTGGTTGTTCGGCATCGTGGAGAGGATGCGGCCGTTCTTCGACGGCGTGTCCGGGATCTTGAACTTGTCGCCGCCCGGGGCCGCGACGTCGATCACGCCGTCGCCGTAACTGGAGTAGTACGACTTGGCGTTCGTGACCCCCGTCGCGCTGACCGTGACGACGCCCGGGAGCTGGGTCGGCACGTCGAAGCACTCGTGCGGGTCGACCGTGCGGGTCACCGCGGTCGAGTCGTCGGGGCTGGACGCGTCGACGAGGGCGTGCGAGTCGAGGTCGTCGTTGGAGTTGCCCGCCGAGGCCACATTGAGGGTGCCCTTGCGCTGGGCGTACAGCTGGGCCCGGTTGACCGCGTCGACGATGGCCCGCTGGTCGGGGTCGTCCATGCAGTTGTAGAGCCACGGGTCCACGTAGTAGCTGTTGTTCGTGACCTCGACGCCGTGGTCGGCGGCGAACACGAACGCGCAGACGACGCTCTCGGGGTAGAAGAGCTCGGTGACCGGGTCGGCCACCTTGATGCCGGCGACCTTGACGTTCGGGGCGACACCGGCGACGCCGATGCCGTTGCGGGCGGCCGCGATCTCACCGGCGACGTGCGTGCCGTGGTAGTGGTCGGGGTTCGCCGGGCGCCAGGCGCCGTACGAGGTGTCCGCCTTGCCGCCGACGCAGTTCGCGGACTGCGAGGCGGAGAAGTTCGGGGCGAGGTCCGGGTGGGTGTCGTCGACGCCCGTGTCGATGACGGCGACCGTGACCTTGCGGCTGCCGGGGTTGATCTTCGCCGCCTTGTCGGCGCCTATCGCGCGCAGGTCCCACTGGTCGGCCTCGAGGGGCTCGCTCTCACCGGCGGCGGCCGAGGCGGTCCCGAGCTTCGCCGCCTGCGCCTTCGTCAGGTACTGCGCGGCGCCCTCGTCCGTCGTGCCCGCCGCCGTCAGCGGCGCCGTCCTGGTCGCGCCTGCGGACTGCACGCCGCGAACGGTACGCAGGACCTTGGCGAAGTCCGGGTTCGCGGAGTGGACGACGATCACACCGATCTTGTCGTACGTCACCACGATCGAGCCGCCGGCCGCGGCTATCGCGTGTTGCACGGAGGAGATGGTGTGACGGTCCGTCCGGGTGTTGACGACGTAGGCGAGTTCCGTTCCCTCGGCGCTCTGAGCGGTGGTGGCGCTACGCGGGGCCGCCGACGCGGCACCCGGCAGGAAGCCCAGGGAGGCGGTGAGCGACAGCACGACCGGCACAGCGAGAGCGAGCCGGCGTCTGGAACGCAGATGAGCCATGGGATCTCCACATCATCCGGAAACTGAACGAGCCGGAACACGGGTGGTGTCCGGCAGGTGCATGACGGGTGGTGCAGGGCGAAGCTATCTGCCGCTCCGACTGATCAGCAATGACTTCGGACGACGACGTAAAAAAGAATTAAAGCGAGTTGAACCGGTGCACGCGCCGCGCCGTGACCTTGTGCAGGGAGCACGAGGACCATCGAGGCCCCCTGTCGGACCATCGGCGACCGACACTCGCCGCCGACCGACCACCGCCGTCACCGCACCCGCAACGCGAGGAGACTCCGTGGCTACCGACGCACCTCCCCCCTCGAGGGCAGCACGCAGCCTGCCGTCCACCGAGGAGTTCACAGCGGTCCAGGAGAGCGCCGAATTCGGTGAACTGCGCCGCTCCCACCGGTCGTTCGCCTTCCCGCTGACCGTGGCGTTCATCACCTGGTACCTGGTCTACGTCCTGCTGTCGAACTACGCGGGCGACTTCATGGGCACCAAGCTCTTCGGCAACGTCAACGTCGCCCTGGTGCTCGGCCTCGCCCAGTTCCTCACCACGTTCCTCATCGCGTGGTGGTACTCCCGGCACGCGGCCGCGCAGCTCGACCCCAAGGCCGAAGCCATCAAGTCCCGGATGGAGGGCGACGCATGAACCCCCAACTCGTCCTGGCCGCCGGTGAGGCGAGCGAGCACCGGTCGCTGATCATCACCCTGTTCGCGGTGTTCGTCCTCGCGACCCTCGTCATCACCGTCTGGGCGGGCCGCCAGACCAGGAACGCCGTCGACTTCTACGCGGGCGGCCGCCAGTTCACCGCCTTCCAGAACGGCCTCGCCGTCTCCGGCGACTACATGTCCGCGGCGTCCTTCCTCGGCATCGCGGGCGCGATCGCCCTCGCCGGCTACGACGGCTTCCTGTACTCCATCGGCTTCCTGGTCGCCTGGCTGGTGGCCCTTCTCCTGGTCGCCGAGCCACTGCGCAACTCCGGCCGCTTCACCATGGGCGACGTGCTGGCGTACCGCATGCGCCAGCGCCCGGTGCGCACGGCGGCCGGAACCTCCACGATCGTCGTGTCAATCTTCTACCTGCTCGCGCAGATGGCGGGCGCGGGCGTCCTGGTCTCTCTGCTGCTCGGCATCACCAGCGACGGCGGCAAGATCGGCATCGTCGCCCTCGTCGGCGTCCTGATGATCGTGTACGTGACCATCGGCGGCATGAAGGGCACCACCTGGGTGCAGATGGTCAAGGCGGTCCTGCTGATCGTGGGCGCCCTGCTGCTGACCTTCCTGGTGCTCCTCAAGTTCAACTTCAACCTCTCGGACCTGCTCGGCAAGGCCGCGGCGAACAGTGGCAAGGGCTCGGCCTTCCTGGAGCCCGGCCTGAAGTACGGCGCCAGCAGCACGACCAAGCTGGACTTCATCTCCCTGGGCATCGCCCTGGTCCTCGGCACCGCAGGCCTGCCGCACATCCTGATCCGCTTCTACACGGTGCCGACCGCCAAGGCCGCCCGGAAGTCCGTGAACTGGGCCATCGGCCTCATCGGCGCCTTCTACCTGATGACCCTCGCGCTCGGCTTCGGCGCCGCCGCGCTGATCAAGCCGGACGAGATCATCGCCTCCAACAAGGCGGGCAACACGGCAGCGCCCCTGCTCGCCCTGCATCTGGGAGGCGTCGACTCCAACTGGGGCGCGATCCTGCTGGCCTCCATCTCGGCCGTCGCCTTCGCCACGATCCTCGCGGTGGTCGCCGGCCTGACCTTGGCCTCCTCCTCGTCGTTCGCGCACGACATCTACGCGAACGTCATCAAGCGGGGCCAGGCGAGCGAGCAGCAGGAGGTGAGGGCGGCTCGCTGGGCGACGGTCGGCATCGGCGCCGTGTCCATCGCCCTGGGCGCCCTCGCCCGTGACCTGAACGTGGCGGGCCTGGTCGCCCTCGCCTTCGCGGTCGCCGCCTCCGCCAACCTGCCGACGATCCTCTACAGCCTGTTCTGGAAGCGGTTCACCACCAGCGGCGCACTGTGGTCGATCTACGGCGGCCTGGTCACGGCCGTCGGCCTGGTGCTGTTCTCGCCGGTGGTCTCCGGCAAGGAGACGTCGATGTTCCCGGACGTCGACTTCCACTGGTTCCCGCTGGAGAACCCGGGGATCATCTCCATCCCGGTCGGCTTCCTGCTGGGCTGGCTCGGCACGCTCCTGTCGAAGGAGGAACCGGACGCCGGAAAGTACGCGGAGCTGGAGGTCCGGTCGCTGACCGGCACCGGGGCGCACTGACGGACCCACGCCGGCTGCCGCGTCGTAGATCCCTACGACGCGGCCGCCGTGTGCCTGGTGGGTTCGTTCGGAAGTCTGTGTCGGTGCGGTCACGTAGGCTCGCAGTGAACGGGAAATGTGTGATCCGCGACGAGGGAGGGGGCCCACGTGCTCATCGACACCTATGGCCGGGTGGCCACCGACCTGAGGGTCTCGCTGACCGACCGGTGCAATCTGCGATGCACGTACTGCATGCCCGAGGAGGGCCTGCAGTGGCTGGCCAAGCCCGATCTGCTGACCGATGACGAGATCGTCCGCCTGATCGACATCGCGGTCACCTCCCTCGGGATCGAGGAGGTCCGCTTCACGGGCGGCGAGCCGCTGCTCCGCCCGGGGCTGGTCGGCATCGTCGAGCGGGCCGCCGCGCTGAGTCCCCGCCCGCAGATGTCCCTCACCACCAACGGCATCGGTCTCAAGCGGACGGCGGCGGCTCTGAAGGCGGCGGGCCTCGACCGGGTGAACGTGTCGCTGGACACCCTGCGGCCGGATGTCTTCAAGGCGCTGACCCGCCGGGACCGCCACAAGGACGTCATCGAGGGACTCATGGCCGCCCGCGCGGAGGGGCTGGCGCCCGTCAAGGTCAATTCCGTGCTGATGCCGGGCCTCAATGACGACGAGGCCCCCGACCTGCTGGCCTGGGCCGTCGAGCACGACTACGAGCTTCGCTTCATCGAGCAGATGCCCCTGGACGCCCAGCACGGGTGGAAGCGCGAGGGCATGGTCACCGCGGGGGACATCCTGGCCTCGCTGCGCACCCGCTTCGAGCTGACCCCCGAGAGCGCCGGGGAACGTGGCTCCGCCCCGGCCGAGCGCTGGATCGTGGACGGCGGCCCGCACCGCGTCGGCGTGATCGCCTCGGTGACCCGGCCCTTCTGCGCGGCCTGCGACCGTACGCGGCTGACCGCCGACGGCCAGATACGGACGTGCCTGTTCGCCACCGAGGAGACCGATCTGCGCGGGGCGCTGCGCTCCGGTGCCCCTGACGAGGAGATCGCCCGGATCTGGCGGCTCGCGATGTGGGGGAAGAAGGCCGGTTCCGGGCTCGACGACCCGTCGTTCCTGCAGCCCGAGCGGCCGATGTCGGCGATCGGCGGTTGACTCAGTCCGTCGGTGCGCCGGTGCCGGGGGACTCCCAGTCCTCCAGCTTCACCACGTCCTTCAAGAACCCCCGCACGCTCAGGAACTTCGACAGATACTCGCGGTGCTCCTCGCACGCCAGCCACGTCTTGCGCCGCTCGGGCGTGTGCAGTTTCGGGTTGTTCCAGGCGAGCACCCACAGGGCGTCCGCACGGCAGCCCTTGGCGGAACACATGGGCGATTCAGGGTCAGGGGCCATCACATCCACGACCCTAACGTGCTCATCAAAGGCGACGCCGAGCAGCCACGGGGGGAGCTGCCCGGCGTCGGTCTGTCGCTCCGACGGGGGATGCGGAGCGCGTACGCAGTATGTCACGGGTAACCCATTGCCCGGCACCGGAACAACATGATTGATCTGAGCTTTTCCTGAGCTTGGCGCGGGGTGCGATTCAGCGCCTGGCGAGGGCCCGTGATCAGGTTCTTTCGCGTGTTTCGCTCCGGACGCCCGCCGCGGATTCGGTCTGGAGGTCTTCCGGGATGGATTCCGCGGCGCCCTTGTCATGGGTGGCTTCGCCCGGGCGTGAGGCGCCCTGCTCCTGCTGCGAAGCGATCATGGGGCGCATCGGGGCACTGACGAACGTCGACGGGAGTGACGGAGCGTTCTCCCGCCCCGCGTTGGCGATGACGACCGCGACATAGGGGAGGACGGCCCCCAGGACGAGCGCGACCACGGCGACCGGCCGGGAGACGTTCCACAGCGTGGCCGCGAGGATCACCGAGACCGTGCGGATGCCCATCGAGATGACATAGCGGCGCTGCCGGCCGCGTACGTCCGCCGCGAGACCCTGCCGGGCACCCGTGATCCGGAACACCTCGGCGTGACCGCCGCTGTTCAGCTTCCGCATCACATTCCACCACCCGCCTGCCTCGGACACTCCCCAGCCCGTACCGCGCCCGCGCCCTGTCAGAAGCCGGGCCCGAACACCCATAACGTTACGCCGCGCATCCGCCGCCTTCGAGACCGGGGCAGGGTCTGTCTGCGCGAAGGTGCTGCGGTCTACCGCGTACGGGCGTACCCGACATGCGCCGTATGGCGGACAGCCCGAAACTGGGCGTACTGCTCACGCACCGCACGAGGAGGCAGCCATGGGCTGGTTGTGGGCGATCATCGTCGGATTCGTGCTGGGCCTGCTGGCCAAGCTCATCCTGCCGGGCAAACAGCACAGCCCGCTCTGGCTGACCACTCTGATGGGCCTGATCGGCGGCATCATCGGCAACGCGATCGCTCGTTCCATCGGTATCGCGGAGACCCGGGGTATCGACTGGGGCCGCCATGGTCTGCAGCTCGCCGCCGCGGTCGTCCTCGTCTTCCTGGGCGAGATGGTGTACACGTCGATGAAGGGCAGGCGCAGAGAGCGGGCATGACGGCACGGATAAAGGGGACGGCCGCCGGAGCGACCGCCCCCTTCTCGAGGCGTACGGGCGTGGGTCAGGCGCCGGTGATCTCGACCGCGGCCAGGTTCTTCTTGCCGCGACGCAGCACCAGCCAGCGGCCGTGCAGCAGGTCGTCCGTCGCCGGGACCGCGTCCTCGGCGGTCACCTTGACGTTGTTGACGTACGCGCCGCCCTCCTTGACCGTGCGCCGCGCGGCGGACTTGCTGGCCACCAGACCGACCTCCGCGAAGAGGTCCACGACCGGGCCCGGCTCGGCGACCTGGATGTGCGGCACCTCGGCGAGGGCCGCGGTCAGCGTCCTGTCGTCCAGCTCGGCCAGCTCGCCCTGGCCGAAGAGGGCCTTCGACGCGGCGACCACGGCGGTCGTCTGGTCGGCGCCGTGCACCAGCGTCGTCAGCTCCTCGGCCAGCGCACGCTGGGCGGCGCGGGCCTGCGGTCGTTCCTCGGTCTGCCTCTCCAGCTCCTCGATCTCCTCGCGGGACCTGAAGCTGAAGATGCGCAGGAACTTCGAGACGTCCCGGTCGTCGGCGTTCAGCCAGAACTGGTAGAAGGCGTACGGCGTGGTCAGTTCCGGGTCGAGCCAGACCGTGCCGGACTCCGTCTTGCCGAACTTGGTGCCGTCCGCCTTGGTGATCAGCGGCGTCGCCAGTGCGTGCACCGCGACGTGCGGCTCCACCTTGTGGATCAGGTCCGCGCCCGCCGTGAGATTGCCCCACTGGTCGCTGCCCCCGGTCTGCAGCGTGCAGCCGTACCTCCGGTAGAGCTCCAGGAAGTCCATGCCCTGCAGGATCTGGTAGCTGAACTCGGTGTAGCTGATACCCGCGTCCGAGTGCAGCCGCCGGGAAACGGCCTCCTTGGAGATCATCTTGTTGACCCGGAAGTGCTTGCCGATGTCCCGCAGGAAGTCGATGGCCGACAGGCCCTCGGTCCAGTCCAGGTTGTTGACCATCGTCGCGGCGTGCGGGCCCTCGAAGTCCAGGAACTTCTCGATCTGGCCGCGCAGCCGCGCCACCCAGCCGGCCACCACCTCGGGGTCGTTCAGCGTGCGCTCCGCGGTCGGCTTCGGGTCGCCGATCAGCCCCGTGGCACCCCCGACCAGGCCCAGCGGGCGGTTGCCCGCCTGCTGGATCCGGCGCATCGTCAGGATCTGCACGAGGTTGCCGAGGTGCAGGCTGGGCGCGGTCGGGTCGAAGCCGCAATAGAACGTGACAGGACCGTCCGCGAACGCCTTGCGCAGTGCGTCCTCGTCCGTGGAGAGGGCGATGAGCTCGCGCCACTTCAGCTCGTCGACGATGTCCGTCACGGTTCTCGTATCTCCTTGGATGATCCTGGGGCAGTCGAACGACCACCGGCTACGAGGTTATACGCCCTGACTGACGGAGCTCATATTGAAGTCCGGCACCCTCAGGGCGGGCATCGCAGCCCTAGTGAACCAGTCGCTCCATTCCCTCGGCAGCGTCTTTTCCGTGCGCCCGGCCTCCGCCGCCCGGCCCAGCAGATCCACCGGTGACTCGTTGAAGCGGAAGTTGTTGACCTCGCCGGTGACCTCGCCGTTCTCGACCAGGTAGACGCCGTCCCGGGTGAGGCCGGTGAGCAGCAGGGTCGCCGGGTCGACCTCCCGGATGTACCACAGGCAGGTCAGCAGCAGCCCGCGCTCGGTGCCGGCGACCATCTCCTCGAGGGACCGGTCGGCGCCACCGTCCAGGATCAGGTTCCCGATCGACGGCGCGAGCGGAAGACCGGTCAGTCCCGCGCTGTGCCGGGTCGTCGTCAGATGCCTGAGCTCGCCTGCGCTGATCCATTCGGTGGCGTTCAGCGGCAGGCCGTTGTCGAACACGGACGCGTCGTCGCCCGAGGCATGCGCGATGACGAAGGGCGACGTCTCGAGACCGGGCTCGTGCGGATCGCTGCGCAGGGTGAGCGGCAGCTCGGAGAGCTTCTCGCCGACGCGGGTGCCGCCGCCGGGCCTGCTGAACACCGTACGGCCCTCGGCCGCGTCCCGGGCCGCGGCCGACCACATCTGGTAGATCAGCAGATCCGCCACCGCGGTCGGCGGCAGCAGCGTCTCGTACCGGCCGGCCGGCAGTTCGATCCGGCGCTCCGCCCACGCCAGACGCCGGGCGAGCTCCGCGTCCAGCGCCGCCGGGTCGACGTCCTTGAAGTCCCGGGTCGAATGTCCCGCCCAGGCCGAGCGCGCCCGGTCCGGCGACTTGGCGTTGAGCTCCAGCGTGCCGCTCGGCTGATCGTGCCGCAGCCGCAGCCCCGTCGACGTACCCACATAGGTCGAGACGACCTCGTGGTTGGCGAACCCGTACAGCTCGCGGCCGCCCGCACGCGCGCGTGCGAAGGACTCGCCGAGCGCCGGAGCGAAGTCCGCGAAGATCGCCGACGAGGTCTCGGCGGGCGCGTCGGTGAAGTCCGGCGTCTGGGGCACCCCCGTGACCAGCGGCTGCGCGTCCTCGGCCGGCCCCGCGCCGCGGGCGGCGGCCTCGGCCGACCGTACGAGCGACTCCAGCTCGTCCGTGGTGACGGCGGAACGGGAGACGACCCCGGACGCCGTGCCCTCCTTGCCGTCGACGGTCGCGACGACGGTGAGGGTGCGCCCGCGCGTGACACCGTTCGTGGTCAGTGCGTTGCCTGCCCACCGCAGATTGGCGGTGGAGTGCTCGTCCGCGATGACCACACACCCGTCCGCGCGGGACAGGTCGAGGGCACGCTCGACGATCTCGTGCGGCTTGTTCGTACGGGCGGTCATCGGCCGGCCTCCTGCGTGGTGTTCAGAATGTTGACGCCCATGAAGAGGGCCGAAGGGCAGCCGTGCGAGACCGCCGCGACCTGGCCCGGCTGGGCCTTGCCGCAGTTGAAGGCACCGCCGAGGACGTAGGTCTGCGGACCGCCGACGGCCGCCATCGAGCCCCAGAAGTCGGTGGTGGTCGCCTGGTAGGCGACATCCCGCAGCTGGCCGGTGATCCGCCCGTTCTCGATCTTGAAGAAGCGCTGACCGGTGAACTGGAAGTTGTACCGCTGCATGTCGATGGACCAGGAACGGTCGCCCACGACGTAGATCCCGCGGTCCACACCGCCGATCAGGTCCTCGGTGGACAGCCCCGCGGGATCCGGCTGGAGCGACACGTTGGCCATGCGCTGCACCGGCACGTGCGAGGGCGAGTCGGCGTAGGCGCACCCGTTGGACCGCTCGAACCCGGTCAGCCTGGCGATGCGCCGGTCCAGCTGGTACCCGACCAGCGTCCCGTCCTTGACCAGGTCCCAGGACAGGCCCGCGACGCCCTCGTCGTCGTACCCGATCGTCGCGAGGCCGTGCTCGGCGGTGCGGTCACCGGTGACGTTCATCAGCCCGGAGCCGTACTTGAGCTTGCCCAGCTGGTCGAAGGTGGCGAAGGAGGTGCCCGCGTAGGCGGCCTCGTACCCGAGGGCCCGGTCCAGCTCGGTGGCGTGCCCGATGGACTCGTGAATGGTCAGCCACAGGTTGGACGGGTCGACCACGAGGTCGTACCTGCCCGACTCGACGCTCGGCGCGCGCATCTTCTCGGCGAGCAGCTCCGGCATGCCGGCCAGCTCCGCGTCCCAGTCCCAGCCGGTTCCCGTCAGGTACTCCCAGCCGCGGCCGACCGGCGGCGCGAGGGTGCGCATGGAGTCGAACTCGCCCGTCGACTCGTCCACGGAGACCGCGGTGAGTTGCGGGTGCAGCCGCACGCGCTGCTGAGTCGTCACGGTTCCCACGGTGTCGGCGTAGAACTTGTTCTCGTGGACGGTCAGCAGCGAGGCGTCGACGTGGTTGATCCCCTCGGCCGCCAGCAGCCGCGCGCTCCACTCGGCGAGCAGCCCCGTCTTCTCCTCGTCGGGCACGGTGAAGGGGTCGATCTCGTACGACGAGACCCAAGTCTTCTCGGCGTGCACCGGCTCGTCGGCCAACTCGACCCGCTCGTCGGAACCCGCGGCCTTGATCACCTGCGCCGACAGCTTCGCCATCGCCACCGCCTGGGACGCGACCTTGGCGGCGGCGTCCGGTGTCAGATCCACACCCGAGGCGAACCCCCAGGTCCCGCCGTGCACGACCCGTACCGCGTACCCCAGGTCGGTCGTGTCCGAGGACCCCGAGGGCTTGCCGTCCCGCAGCCGCCACGCGGCACTGCGCACCCGTTCGAACCGGAAGTCCGCGTGCTCGGCCCCGAGCGACCGCGCTCGTGCCAGGGCGGCGTCGGCCAGGGCCCGCAGCGGCAGTGCCGTGAAGGCTTCGTCGATGGAATGAGGCACGGAGGTCTCCCTGCTGTCGTGGCCTGTCGGGTCCGATCATGTCGCGCGGGCGGGCGCCCGGACCACACGTTTGCGTTCCACGCCGGCCTTTGCCCCCGGTGGCCCTCCCCGGGTGGATCGTGGCCGTCAATTCTGTAGGGATCCGACAGTGAGTCCCGTTAGCCACTGTCGGTGCCCGATTGTCCGCGCGGCGGGCCGGACCGATAGGTTTTCGGCGAAGGCACCTGCTTGCAGGGGTTTACAGACCGCTATCGAAAGGGTGATCCGTTGAGCCGCTCGGTTCTCGTCACTGGAGGCAACCGGGGCATCGGCCTCGCCATCGCCCGCGCGTTCGCCGACGCCGGCGACAAGGTCGCGATCACATACCGCTCGGGTGAACCGCCGGCCGGCTTCCTCGCCGTCAAGTGCGACATCACCGACACCGAGCAGGTGGAGCAGGCTTACAAGGAGATCGAGGCCACCCACGGCCCGGTCGAGGTCCTCGTCGCCAACGCCGGCGTCACGAAGGACCAGCTTCTGATGCGCATGTCCGAGGAGGACTTCACCTCGGTCATCGACACCAACCTCACCGGCACCTTCCGCGTCGTCAAGCGCGCCAACCGCGGCATGCTGCGGGCCAGGAAGGGTCGCGTGGTGCTGATCTCGTCGGTCGTGGGGCTGCTCGGCCAGGCCGGGCAGGCGAACTACGCCGCCTCCAAGGCGGCTCTGGTCGGATTCGCCCGTTCACTCGCCCGTGAGCTGGGCTCGCGCAACATCACCTTCAATGTCGTCGCCCCCGGTTTCGTCGACACGGACATGACCCGGGTGCTCACCGACGAGCAGCGCGAGAACATCACGTCGCAGGTACCGCTCGGCCGGTACGCGAAGCCGGAGGAGATCGCCGCAACGGTGCGGTTCCTCGCCTCCGACGACGCCTCGTACATCACTGGAGCCGTCATTCCCGTTGACGGCGGACTGGGAATGGGTCACTGATCACCATGAGCGGAATTCTCGAGGGCAAGCGTGTCCTGATCACCGGTGTGCTGATGGAGTCCTCCATCGCGTTCCACACCGCGAAGCTGGCTCAGGAGCAGGGTGCGGAGATCATCCTGACCGCCTTCCCGCGGCCCACGCTGACCGAGCGCATCGCCAAGAAGCTCCCCAAGCCCACCAAGGTCATCGAGCTCGACGTCACCAACGCCGAGCACCTCGGGCGCTTGGCCGACATCGTCGGCGAGGAGCTCGGCGGCCTCGACGGTGTCGTCCACTCCATCGGCTTCGCGCCCCAGGACGCGCTCGGCGGCAACTTCCTCAACACGCCCTTCGAGTCGGTGGCCACCGCCATGCACGTCTCGGCGTTCTCCCTGAAGTCGCTGACCATGGCCTGCCTGCCGCTCATGCAGAACGGCGGCTCGGTCGTCGGCCTCACCTTCGACGCGCAGTACGCCTGGCCGCAGTACGACTGGATGGGCCCCGCCAAGGCCGCCCTGGAGGCCACCAGCCGCTACATGGCGCGCGACCTGGGCAAGCAGAACATCCGTTGCAACCTCATCTCCGCCGGCCCCATCGGATCCATGGCCGCCAAGTCCATCCCGGGCTTCTCCGAGCTGGCCTCGGTCTGGGACAACCGTGCCCCGCTGGAGTGGGACCTCACGGACCCCGAGCCGGCCGGCCGCGGAGTCGTCGCCCTGCTCAGCGACTGGTTCCCGAAGACCACCGGCGAGATCGTCCACGTGGACGGCGGTCTGCACGCCATCGGCGCCTGACGGTCCGCGATCGCCGCTGAGGCGACTGCGCGGGTGCTCAGGACCCGTTGTGATCCCTCTCGGCCCACGGCGCCGACGCCCCGTCTCCCGCGAACGCGGGGGCGGGGCGTCGCCCGTTCGGAGCAACTGACGGGGACCCGCGGGCCGCGCAGCACGCAGGCTGGGAGTACGCACCGCCACGCAGCCGAACGGCCCAGGAGGTTCCCCTTGTGCGCTTGTCCCGCCGCTTCGGTCCGGCGTTCCTCGCCCTCGCCCTGCTGACGGTCCTGCCGTACGACGCCATGCCGCAGACGCCCGGGAAGCACGCCGCTGCGCACGCGCGCGCAAAGGCCGGAAAGACCCCGGATCCGCAGCCCTTCGGATCCGACTGCCGTGTCCGCGTCACCGGCTCGGAGGTCGTCGCCGACTGCCACAACGCCTATCCCGACACCGACCACGTGAGTCTGCACATCGAATGCGACCAGTGGTGGGACATCGACACCGACACCGCGCCCGTGGACGCGGGGCCCGCGATGACCGTACGGCTGAGCGGCCGGTGCTGGCAGAACGTGCGCTCGGCGTGGGTGGACCACGCCAGGTGAGCCGCGGTCAGCGACCGGCGGGCTTCCCGCGCCCCGGACGGCACACCACCGGATAACCGGCCGCCGCCGTGGCCGCCGCGGCCGCGTCACCCGCACGGATGGCGTCCACCAGACCCGTGTGGTCCATGTACGACTCCGGTGTCAGCTCCTCGCCGACGTCGTCGCGCAGCCAGTCCCGCAGGACCTCGCCCAGGTCCGCGTACATCGCCGTCATCACGTCGTTGTGGGAAGCGGCCACCACCGCCATGTGGAAGGTGGCGTCGACGGTCACGAACGCCTCCGCGTCACCGGACCGCCAGGCCTCCTCGCGGCGCAGGAGAAGCCCGTCGAGCTGCTTGATGTCACGCTCGGTACGCCGCTCGGCGGCCAGCCGGGCGGCGCCCGACTCGAGGGTCGAGCGCAGTTCGGCGACGTGGTCCGGATCGGCGCCGGCGAACCGGCGGTGCATCACCCCGGCCAGTTCGCTGGTCGCCGCGACATAGGTGCCGGACCCCTGGCGGATGTCCAGCAGACCGTTGTGCGCGAGCGCGCGGACGGCCTCGCGGACCGTGTTGCGGGCGACCCCGAGCTGCTCGACCAGTTCGGGTTCGGTGGGGATCCGGGAGCCCACCGGCCACTCGCCCGAGGCGATCTGGTTCCGCAGCTCGGCGATGACCTGTTCGGACAGCGCGGATCGGCGCGGATGGCTCAGCGGCATGGGGGTCCTTCGTACGGGCCTGGGGTCAGGGCCGGATGATCCGGAGCTTAACCCAGCGAGAGTGGACAGCCAATCATCCCATGAATCTATGATGGGCCGCATGACAGGCGAGGAGACCGGGACCGAGTCCCTACCGATCGGCAGTTTTGACGGGGTGCGCACAGAAACGACGACGACAACGGGAACGGCGACGAAGGCGGTGACGGAGACCACGACCGGGACCGAGACGTCCGCCACCCGCGCGTGGACGACGCGGGTACTCGTCGTCGGCATCGTCCTCGCGGCCCTCAACCTGCGTCCGGCCATCACCAGCCTGGGCGCCCTCTTGCCAGAGGTCCGCGACGGGCTCGGCATGAGCGGCAGCGTCGCCGGGGTACTCACCTCGGTACCGCCGCTCTGCTTCGCCGCCTTCGGAGTCATGGCGCCGCGGCTCGCCCGCCGTTTCGGTCCGGGCGCCGTGGTCTGCGCCGGAATGGTGGCCATTACCGCCGGTCTGGTCATTCGCCCCTACGTGGGCAACACCGCCGGATTCCTGGCCGCGAGCGCGCTCGCCCTGATGGGCATCGCCGTCAGCAACGTCCTGATGCCGGTGATCGTCAAGCGCTGGTTCCCTCACCGGGTGGGCTCCATGACGGGCCTGTACTCGATGGCGCTCGCCCTCGGCACGTCCGCGGCCGCGGCGGTCACGGTGCCCCTGACCGACGCGCTCGGCGGGAACTGGCAGTCGGGACTCGCCGTCTGGGCGGCGCTGGCGGCGGCGGCCGTCCTGCCGTGGATCCCCTTCGCACGCGCGCGTGGTGCCGGTTCCGCGGACGGCGCCCGCGCCGCCTCCAGCCCGGAAGAGCCCGACAGGCTGCGGATCACCAGGAGCCGTACCGCATGGGCGCTGGCCGTCTTCTTCGGGCTCCAGGCCACGGCCGCCTACATCACGATGGGCTGGATGGCGCAGATCTTCCGTGACGCGGGGGTGTCCGCCGGTACCGCCGGCCTGCTCCTGGCCGTCACGATGGTCATGGGCGTTCCGCTCGCCTTCGTCATTCCCCGGCTGGCGACCCGGCTGCCGCACCAGGGCCCGATCGCGGTCGCGCTCGGTATCTGCGGTCTCGGCGGCTACGCGGGTCTGTACTGGGCCCCCGCGGCCGGCGCGTGGGCCTGGGCGCTGCTGCTCGGCATCGCCAACTGTGCCTTCCCACTGGCACTCACCATGGTGGGGATGCGGGCGCGGACGGGCGCGGGTGTGGTCAAGCTGTCGGCGTTCGCGCAGAGCACCGGGTATCTGCTGTCGATCCCGGGACCGCTGCTGGTCGGCGTGCTGTACCAGGACAGCGGCGGCTGGGGCGCGCCGCTCGCGCTCATGGCCGCGCTGATGGTGCCGCAGACGGTGATGGGCGTCCTCGCGGGCCGCGACCGGACCGTGGAGGACGAGGCGGCCCGCGGGTAGCACGCCGCGCCGGGGTGTCGCGGACCCCGCCCGAAGCCGGACGAAGCAGGGGTGCGAAACTTGCGGCATGCCCGTGCTCGACCCGAACCCGCAGAACGGCCAGAAGAAGATGCTGCTCGTCTTCGGCGCGTTCTTCGCCATCTTCGTGATCATCGCCATCATCGCGACGATCGCCTCCCCGTGACGGACCGCCGGTCACCCTGAGGTCCTGACTCTCCCTTCTCCCGCTCACGTGACGGCTGTCTCCTGCCGTGCGGCCGAGCAGCCGCGTGCCCGGTGCGGCCGTGAGATCGGCGCCCGGCGTCGATGGTGGGGCTGGCCCCACCATCCCCTAGGGGGCCAGGGTCAGGGTCAAGTGGGTGGATCACCGGATGGGTTGGATGCCCGCCATTCCCTACCTTCGAAGTGTGGCCGCGAGGGGCGGCCCGCGGACCACCTCGAGGACCAGCGGAGGCAGGCATGTCGGCCCATACGCACACCCGGCCCCACCCGGCGACCACGGGCGGCGTCGACATCCGGTTGCCCTGGTGGGCCCTCGTCCTGCCCACGCTGGCGTTCGTCGTGCTGCTGGCGCTGATCCTCAACCCCGCGGACGCCCACGCCGGCGGCGATCCCGCCCTCAGTCATCTTGTGGAGCACATCCGGCAGACGCTGACACACGGCGTCTCGTGACCCGGTCCGCGCAGGGCCCCGGCGGCGCCCGGTCATCGGTGGCGGCCCCGTCCTCGCAGGTGGGGCGGTCGGGCGACCGGTTGAGCCACTCGCGCGCAGACTCGTGGCCGGTGCCGCCAACTCCCTGCGCTCCCTGGCGTGTTTCATGCGAAGCTGGGACTCATGAGCTCCGCTGAACCCCGCAGGATTGTCCTCTTCCGGCATGCGAAGGCCGACTGGCCGCAGGTTCCCGACCATGAGCGGCCGCTGGCCGACCGGGGCCGCACGGACGCGGCTGTCGCCGGACGCAAGCTGGCCGACACCGGCGTCCCCTTCGACCTGGCCCTGTGCTCCACCTCGACGCGCACCCGCGAGACCTGGAAGCTCGCCGTCCAGGAGTTCCCGCACCGGCCGAAAACCGTTTACGAGGAGCGGCTCTACGAGGCCTCGCCGGGCGAGCTGATCGCCGTGCTCAACGAGATCCCCGACGATGTGCGGAACGTGATCGTGATCGCGCACAACCCGGGCGTCCAGGGCCTCGCGGAGATCCTCGCCGGTGCGGCCGAGGAGGAGGCCGGCGAACGACTGAGCCGGCGCGGCTTCCCGGCCGGCGCCTTCGCCGTGCTCTCCTACGACGGACCCTGGAAGTCACTGGAGCCGGGCACGGCCACGCTGTCCGACTACTGGGCCCCGAGCGAGTAGCCGCGGGAGCGGCCCAGGACACCGGGCGGCCCCGGCACCCCGGCGGTGCCGGGCCCGCCC
>NZ_JBSFJX010000048.1:0-57034 GCF_053598275.1 Streptomyces sp. NPDC001156
CAAAGGCCAACTCGACCTGGAACAACACGGCGCACGCACCCATGAGGGCGTCGCCGTGCGGGTCGCTCAGCGCGTGCTGGCGCTGGCGGCCGCAATCTGGCACAACTTCCAGACCGGCCAGGCGGTCAGCCGCTCACTGACCGCCTTCGATCACTGATCGTATTCGGACAGACTCGTCTAGGCTCGCGCGAGCACGAACCCCGCCAGCACATCGGTCTCGAACTCGGCGAGCTCCTCCTCGCTCACCGGCGCTCGGTACTCGCGCAGATCGCGCACTACGGCCGCAGCCAACCCACGCCTCCGCGACTTCACCCAGACCGAAGGAATCCCGACAGGGATGAGGGTTGCGCACTACGGGGGAGGGTGGGTCAGAACGGGCTGCGGTCACCCGGACGAGGTAACAGGCCCAGGTCCAGGCACTCTCAGTCGTGCCAAGAGCTGGGGGAAGAACGCAGAACTTGGGGACTATTGCTCACCCTATTCGTGCCGGCCCACGGACTTTCGTCGTCATCACGACGGACACCGACGTTGTGGAACAGATGGGCCGGATCACCGGCACCGACGTACGTGGTTGTCCACTCGCTGACAGAGGGGGCTCCCGGGTGTGGGTTTCCCGGGAGCCCCGTCAGATTGTGCGCATTCGGTCAGATGCGGACCGGTCAGCCGTCCGCAGTCAGTGCATGCCGGTCACCTTCATCGTGGCGGCGAGCGCCGGGACCGCGTACGGCGAGTCCGTTGCGACGGTGAACCCGCTCGTGTAGGTGCCGGCCTTGTCGACCTTGCCCGCGTCCAGGGAGACCCGCACCGTCACCGTGGCACCAGGAGTGACGGTGACGGTGTGCGGCGCCGACAGCCAGGCGGCGGTACCGGAGCTGCCGCAATCGTCGTATCCGGGCAGCTGCTCGACGCCGGTGACCGGATTGCCGGTGCCGTCCGCGCCGCCGACGACGTACAGCCCGCAGGCCCCACCGGCACGAGTGAGCGGCACGTTCGTCGCCGGCAGAGCCGACCACGTGTTGGCCGCCGGGTCGTACTCCTCCGCCTGGTTGGTCAGCTTTCCGCCGCTGATGCCACCGACCAGCTGAAGCCGCCCGCCGGAGGAGGCGGAGGCCATTGCCCAGTTCGGGTACGGCAGATCGGCCCGCGCAGTGCACGCGCCGGTGACCGGATCGAAGGCGTACGTCGCCGTCGTCTCCTGGCCGGTGACCGGATCGGTCCCGCCAGCGCACACGACCTGGCCGTCGATGCCAGTGCAGGAGAACCACGAGTCGGTGACCGGGTAGTTCGCCACCTGGCTCCAGGTGTTGGCCTGGGGATCGTAGACGTGGTCGCCTGCGAGGCCGGGAAGCAGTTGCCGCCGCAGCCGGCGATCACGTAGAGCCGGCCGCCGAGGACCGCCGTGCCGCCGGCGACGACGCCCGCGGGGAGCGACGCCACCGAGGACCACGAGTCGTGCTTCGGGTCGTAGCGGTATGCCGCGGCTGAGGCGTTCTCTGTGCTGTCCCAGCCGCCGACGACATAGATGTCGCCGCCGACCGCCTCCACACCGGGCTTTCGCAGCTGCTGGGGCATGTTCGCCAGCCGCTGCCAGCCGCCGGTGGCCGGGTCGTACACAGTGGCCTTGGACAGCGGGACGCGCCCCTGGGTCCCGCCGAAGGCGTAGACCTTCCCGTCGAGGGCCACCGTGCCGCCGTCCTCGACCGCTGACGGCAGGGCGTCGGCGGTCGTCCACGCGGTGCCGCCGGCCACGGCGGTCGTGCTGGCCCGGCCCGTCGGTGCCGCGGCACCGTGCACCGTGCCGGCGAGCAGCGGCCCGCTGGTGAAGGCGCCGCCGATGTGCCGCACTGCCGCACCGGTGCCGGGCTTCGCCGAGCTGCCCGGGTGCGAGTCCGGCGTGTACGAGCCGTCCTGCGGATTGAGCAGGATGTGGACCGGTGCGGTGCCGGTGTTGCGGAGCGTCACGGTCCTGGTAGCCGACCGGCCCAGCGGCTGGGTGACCCGCAGTGAGTCGCCGGAGACGGCGATCCCGGCCGGCACCCAGGCGCCAGTTCCTTCCGAGTGACAGTGTCGTGGGCGACGAGGACCTTCGCCGTCGAGCCGGAGTACGCGCCGTCGACAACGCCCAGCGTGGTGCGGCCCGAGCCGTCAGCGGCCGAGGCGGGCGCGAACAGCTCGTAGGCGCCGCCGGTCGTTGTGGCCGTCGGGGTGCCGGCCACGCTGACGGTGGCGCCGGACAGTGCCTGGCCGGTGTTGGCGTCGACGGTGCCGGTCACGAGCCCGCCGGCAGCGGTCTCGCAGGAGCGGTTGCCGATGAAGACGTTGTCGACCATCCACCACCACGAGTGGACCGCGTCGTACCGGAACCGGATCCGCACGTCGTTCTTGCCGGCGGCCTGCAGGATCGCCACGACCTGGGGGCCGTAGGAGGTCGTGCTGGCCATGTGCCAGACCGAGGTCCAGGTCTTGCCGCCGTCGAGGCTGACGTCGACGTAGGCGTTGGAGTTGTAGTGGGGGACTGGAAGCCGTTGTCGAAGGAGACAATCGGCGTGTGATCGCCGCTCAGGTCGACGACCGGCGAGACCAGGGTGGTCGTCTCCCGGGCGTCAGCGTCTGCGTCGATGGAGTCGACCTCCGCGAACTGGCCGGTGCCACCGGTTTTGTTGCCAACGCGGGCCGGGTCGTCGAAGCGCCAGGTGACGCCGGAGCCGCTGTCGTCGGTGACCGTCCAGCCGCCCTGCGGTGTGGCGCCGGACCAGCCGTCGAAGCCGGTCGTGGTGCCGGCGTACCCGTAGCGGTAGCCGGGCGCGGCGCAGTCAGTCGCGTCTACCGACAGCGACACGCCAGGTCAGGTTGCTTCGGGGATCGCTAGCTCCCAGACGACGCGATCAGCAATTCGCCCCCGTCGACGGGGACGACCACGCCGGTGATGTAGGCCGCGGCGTCGCTGGCCAGGAAAGACACGAGGGCGGCGACATCGCCGGGGCGCCCGATCCGATCCTGCGGGTTGACTGCGATCTTTTTCGCCGCCACAAGCGACTTGATCGGTGCCAGCAGGTCGGTGTCGATCTTGCCCGGCGCCACGGCCAGGACCCGGATGCCGTCCCGCGCCCACTCCAGTGCGAGCACGCGGGTCAGCATGGTCAATCCCGCCTTGCTGACGTTGTACGGCGCCAATCCGGTTGTCGGGTAGTGCGCTGCTGTACTGGTGATATTGACGATGACTCCACCGCACTCTCTCATGAGTGCGTGCGCGCGTCTGGCAAGCGTCCATGGAGCGCTGAGGTTGATCCCCAGAATGGTGTCCCACTCGTCATCGGTGACCTGCTCGGCCCGGGTTGCCCGAGGGAGAACTCCGGCATTGTTGACCAGCACGTCGAGCCGTCCGTACTGGCGGGTCACCGCGTCCATCAGTTGGTTCAGCGAGTCGCGGCTGCCGACGTCGCACGTCATGCCGGTAGCCTGACCACCGTCGGCCCGACACGCGGCCACCGCCTGCTCGACGGCTTCCTGGGATCGGGAAGACACGATCACGTGATAGTTAGCTGCGGCGAGCCGTAGGCTGATGGCGAGGCCGATGCCCCTGGTGCCGCCGGTTACGAGCGCGATCTTGCTGCCTCGGGCGGGGCTGTCCGGCACGCCGGGGCCTGTGGCGTGATCTGGCTGGCGTGGTTCGGTGCTCACCGGGGAGCCATCCGGATCGCTCCGTCGAGACGGATGACCTCGCCGTTGAGCATGCCGTTGGCGACGATGTGCGCGACGAGTGCGGCGAACTCGCTCGGATCGCCGAGGCGCTTAGGGTGCGGAACCTGCTGCGCGAGCGACTGCTGCGCCGCCTCCGGCAGCGACGCCAGCAGCGGGGTCCGGAAGGTGCCAGGGGCGATCGTTGCCACGCGGATCTGGTAGTCGGCAAGCTCCCGGGCGATTGGCAGCGTCATCGCGACGATCCCGCCCTTGGACGCGGAATACGAAGCCTGCCCGATCTGACCGTCGAACGCGGCCACCGACGCGGTGTTGACGATGACGCCTCGGTCGAGATCCGCTGGCTCGTAGTGCCGCATCCGAGCAGTTGCGAGCCTGATCACGTTGAAAGTCCCGACGAGGTTCACCGTGATTGTCCGGGTGAAGCGCTCGAGCGGCTGAGGGCCCTCCTTGGTCACGACCTTCATCGCTTCGCCGATTCCAGCGCAGTTGACGATGACTCGGACTGGTCCCAGTTGCTCCGCTGCGTCGAGGGCGGCGTCGACGTCGGCTTCGGAGGTGACATTCCCCGCCGAAAAGGTGAGGTAGTCCGATAGGGGCGTTTTCGGGTTGCCGTGGTCGTCCGGGAGGTCGAGGACTACTACCTTGGCTCCGGCGCGCGTGAGCAACTCTGCCGTTGCCCTGCCCAAGCCGGAGGCTCCGCCGGTTACGAGCGCGGACGCACCGTCAAGATTCATCGGTGAGACTTCCTTTCATTGGCCGGGGGTTCCGGTCACAGGCGCTCGACGAGTGTGGCGTTGGCCATTCCGCCGCCCTCGCACATCGTTTGGAGGCCGTAGCGGCCGCCGGTCTGCTCCAGCGTCGTGATCAGTGTCGTGAACAGCCGGGCCCCGGAGGCACCGAGGGCGTGGCCGAGCGCGATCGCCCCGCCATGCTGGTTGAGGCGGTCGGGGTCGGCCTTGAGGTCTTTCACCCAGGCGAGCGGGACGGACGCGAAGGCCTCGTTCACCTCGTACGCGTCGACGTCATCGATGGACAGGCCAGCGCGCTCGAGGACCTTCCTAGTGGCCGGGATGATGCCGGTCAGCATGAGGACGGGGTCGTCGCCGACGACGGCGAACGATCGCAGCCGGGCTCGGGGTGTCAGGTTCAGCGACCGTGCCGCGGCTTCGCTCATGATGAGCACCGCTGAGGCGCCGTCGGTGAGCGGCGAAGAGTTGCCCGCGGTGATCGACCACTCGATCTCAGGGAACCGCGCACCGTCCGGGTTGCTGGCGAACGCAGGCTTGAGCGTGGCGAGCGTCTGGACCGTTGTG
Source organism: Streptomyces sp. NPDC001156 (assembly GCF_053598275.1). Lineage (NCBI taxonomy): Bacteria > Bacillati > Actinomycetota > Actinomycetes > Kitasatosporales > Streptomycetaceae > Streptomyces > Streptomyces sp. NPDC001156. The sequence goes on from NZ_JBSFJX010000048.1 coordinate 5,016, forward strand.
CTTTTCCTGATCGTCTCGTCTACCCGGTGGACGGCGCCTAGTCCGTCGGGACCGGGCACGGTGACCGGAACGATCTCCTGGTCGAAGGCGCCTCGTCCGGTTGCCTCGGCGGCCAGCCGGTGTGATCGCGCGGCGAACTCATCGAGGTCATCCCGCCGCAGGCCCCAGCGGGACGCGATGATCTCGGCCGACAGTCCCTGGGTTATCAGGCCGTGCGGGTACCGTTCGGCGACCTTCGTGCCGTAGACGTCCTGTCCTTGGATTGCCGAGAACATCGGGGCACGGCTCATCGACTCGACACCAGCGGCGATGACGATGTCGTAGCAGCCGGCCATGACTCCTTGCGCCGCGAAGGCGATGGCCTGCTGGCTGGATCCGCACTGGCGATCGACGGTCGTTGCCGGGACTGTCTCCGGGAAGCCAGCGGCAAGGACCGCGTTGCGTGTGATGTTGACCGCCTGCTCACCGCCCTGGGTGACGCAGCCGCCGATGACGTCGTCGACACGCGCCGGGTCGATCCCGTTTCGCTCGATGAGCGCGGTCAGCACGCTCGCGAGCAGGTCCACCGGATGCTCGTTCGACAGAGCGCCGCCGGGCTTTCCCTTGCCCGAAGCGGTCCGTACCGCGTCCACGACAACCGCGTTGATCATGTCTGCCATCTCCTCGTCTGATATGCCCGTATCAGCTGGCGCTGGTGATCGTGGGTGTCGTCATGAGCGGCCCGAGCACTTCGTCGTTGTGCTCGCCGAGCAGCGGGGCTCCGCGCCGCACATAGCCAGGGGTGCCGCTCAGCTTGGGAACCACGCCGGGCATGGGGACCGTCTCCCCGCGGAGGCCGGGCTCGGGCACGTTCAGGATCATTTGCCGGGCCGCGTACTGCGGGTCACCCGCGATGTCACGTGCGGTGTAGATCCGTCCGGCGGGGACACCGGCCGCGTCCAGCAGGGCCAGCAGGTCTTCAGAGGTCCGGGTCCTGGTCCAGGCCGCTATCTCCGCGTCCAGCTCTCCCTGTGCGTGGCCGCGCTCAAGGTGCGTCCGGTATCGCGAGCGTGGATTGAGCCAGTCGTCGCGGGCCATTGCCGTCGCCAGGCGGGCGAAGACGCTGTCCTGATTGGCGCCGATGAGGATCCACTCGTTGTTCGCGGTGGGGTAGACGTTCGACGGTGCGATATCCGGCAGAGTCGGTCCCGTCGGCTGCCTGACGCGGCCCAGTTTCGCGAACTCGGCGAGCGTGGACTCCATGTACATCCACATCGCCTCATAGAGGGCTACGTCGACCATCTGCCCGACACCCGTGCCGCCGGGGCGGTCTCTCGCAAACAGCGCCAGGAGCGCACCGACGAAGCCCTGGGTGGCTGCCAGTGCGTCGCCGAGCGAGATTCCGACCCGGACCGGCGCCCGGCCGGGCTCACCGGAGAGATGACGAAAGCCGCTCATGGCTTCAGCCACGGAACCGAATCCGGCGCGGTCCTTATAGGGCCCGTCCTGACCGAACCCGGAGATCCGGATCATGATCAGGCGAGGGTTGAGCGCGCTGAGCTGCGCCCAGCCGAGGTTCCATCGTTCGAGGGTCCCGGGGCGGAAGTTCTCGATGAGGACGTCGGCGGTGGCGGCAAGTCTGCTGAGCAACGCTTGGCCGTCCGGCGTGCGCAGGTCGAGCGTCACCGACTTCTTGCCCCGGCCGATGATCGACCAATACAGCCCGACGCCACGGTACAAGCCGCCCCACTCGCGCATGGGGTCGCCCTTGCCCGGGGGCTCGACCTTGATGACCTCAGCGCCGTGGTCAGCGAAGAGGTGGCCGCAGAACGGTCCTCCGATAATGTGGCCGAGCTCGAGAACGCGCAGCCCTGCGAGGCTGCCGGCGGTAGCGGCGCGTTCTGACTGCGGCAACTCGCTGCTGGTCACATCGACATCCCGCCGTCGACAGGCAGCACGGCCCCGGTGATGTAACCCGCTTCCTCGGTTGCGAGAAACGCGACTGCGCTTGCGATCTCGCTGGGTTCCGCGAAGCGTCCTTGCGGGATCGCGCTGGTCAGTGCTGCCAGCTTGTCGGCCGGGATGCCCGTGACCATGGCGGTTGCCGCGTTCGGGGAGATGGCGTTGACCGTGATGCCGAACTGGGCCACTTCCTTGGCCACGGTCTTCGTCATCCCGATGATTCCTGCCTTCGCCGCGGCGTAGTTCGCTTGCCCGATGTTTCCGTGCATGCCGGTATAGGAGGTGACGTTGACGATGCGGCCGAACCCTGCCGCGCGCATCCCCGGGATCACGCAGCGGGTGAAGTTGAAGGTGCCCCCTAGATGCACCCGCAGTACCGCGTCGAAGTCGGCGGGTGTCATCTTCCAGACCACCGCGTCGCGGGTGATGCCGGCGTTGTTGACCAAGGTGTCCACCTGGCCGCACCAGTCGAGGATGCGCCCGACCGTTCGCTCGACCGAGCCGGTGTCGCCGACATCCGCCGCATAGACGGACAGCAGTTCGGGTCGGTCGGCCTGGTCCGCCCAGTTCCGCCGCAGCGCCGCCTCGTTGCTGTCGATGACGGCTACCCGCGCGCCGACGTTCAGGAATGCCCGGGCTATCGCGTGGCCGATGCCCTGTGCGGCACCCGTCACCGCCACGCTGCGGCCGGTGAAGTTGAAGGTGGTGTTCACGACCGCCTCGTCTCGTTCCATGGCACGCCCTTGTCCGCGCGCTGTTCGACGGGAAGACCGAGGACTCGCTCGCCGAGGATGTTCTTCAGGATTTCCGACGTGCCTCCTTCGATCGAGTTGGCCAGCGACCGCAGATAGTCATAGCGGATGTCCCCGTTGCCGCCCCGCACCGAGGTGAAGTCAGGCCGGGTCTCGGCGTAGCCGCCGAACAGCAGGGCGTCGGTGCCGATGAATTCCATCGCCAGCGCGTAGATCGACTTGTTGAGCTCGGCCATCTGCAGCTTGGCGATCGATCCCTCAGGACCCGCCGCCCTATCGGCGGCGCGCATGTTCGTCAGCCGGGCAGCCTCGGCCGCGACCCATAGTCGCATCAGGCGATCGAGGTCAGCGGGATCGGCCCGCCCTGCCGACGCAGCCTCCCGGAACGCTTCGACGGCCTGTCCGATCGGCCCTTCGCTCCGCTCGACATGCCTGCCCCCGAGTGACTGCCGCTCGTTCATCAAGGTGGTGACGGCCACCCGCCACCCGCCTCCGATGGCTCCGAGCACACAGTGGTCGGGGATGTACACGGCGTCGAGGAACACTTCATTGAACTCCGCCTCGCCGGTGAGCTGGCGCAGCGGACGGACTGTCACTCCCGGTGCGGACATGTCGAGCAGGAAGTACGTCAGGCCCTCATGTTTCGGCGCCGCCGGATCCGTACGCGCGAGGAGAAGGCCCTGCGCCGCGACGTGGCCAAGGCTCGTCCATACCTTCTGGCCATTGACGATCCATCCGCCCGGCGCGCGTTCCGCGCGGGTCGCCAGGTTCGCCAGGTCCGATCCCGCGCTGGGTTCTGAAAAGAGCTGGCACCAGATCTCTGCACCGGTGAACAGGGGTTTCAGGTACCGCAACTTCTGCTCTGTCGTGCCATGGGCATGGATGGTCGGTGCCGCCATGCCGAGTCCGATGACGTTGCGGGCGTCCCAGTTCGCCGCGCCCGCTGCCGTGAAGACGGACTCGACATGTGCCTGTGCGGAGGGAGCCAGGCCGAGTCCGCCGAAGTCCTTGTCGAAATGGACGAATGCCAGGCCTTCGTCGAACCGGGCAGCTCGCAGTTGGTCGTCGGGGGTGTCCGCGACCGGGAAGCGTCGCAGGAATGACGAGACGAGACCTGTCAGCGGCTCGCCCAGGCGGCTCAGCGGGTTCAGGTCAGAGCTCACGGCGCCGCCTTCACGATCTGGAGACGTTCGGCCAGCCGACGCCTCGCCAGCACGGCGTCGCCGAAAAGAAGGGATGACGACTTCGCCCGTTTGAGATACAGGTGCGCGGCGTGTTCCCAGGTGAAGCCGATTCCTCCGTGAATCTGGATGTTGTCGCTCGCACAGGCCAGGAATGCTTCCGAGGCTGCTGCTCTGGCCAGCGCCGCCTCGACCGGCCGGGCCGCCGGGTTCACCTCGCTCTCGTGCAGGGCGAAGTACACCACCGACCGCGCAGACTCGACGCGCACGAGCATCTCCGCGAGGCGGTGCTTGATCGCCTGGAAGGAGCCGATGGGCCTGCCGAACTGGTAGCGGGTCTTGGCGTAGGCGAGGGCCATGTCGAGCACGGCTTGCGCTCCGCCGAGTTGCTCGGCCGCCAGCAACAACCAGGCGGTGTCCAGCGCCAATTCGATGACCGGCCGTGCATCCGCCGCAATCTTCTGGGCCGGTGCCGACGAGAACGTTACCTTCGCCAGGGGGCGGGTTGAGTCAAAGGCCGTGAGCCGCTCGCGCCGCACGCCGGCGAGGGGCGCCCGGACCAGATATAGGCCAATGTCCTTGCGGGCATCCATGGCCGCGACCAGCAGGCAGTCGGCTGCCCAGCCGTCCATCACGACGGGCGCGACGCCGTCGATCCCGTGCGCGGTCGCGGCAAGGGGCGCGCCGGAGACGGCCGCCGACAAGCCGGCCCCGGCGACCACGACAGACCCGTCCGCGATGCCGCGCAGGAGTTCCGCGGCATCCTCGCTCACCCGGCTGAGCTCACTAAGCGCGGTTGCCGTGATGCCGACCGTCGAGAGGAACGGCGCGCATACCAGCGCCCGGCCGAGTTCTTCGAAGCAGACTCCGAGTGTGGTCAGGTCGCTTCCCGAGCCGCCGAATTCCTTCGCGACCGGCAGGCCCTGTACGCCCAACTGCCGGGCCGTCAGCGTCCAGAGCGTCGTGTCGTAGTCGTCCACGGAATCGGTCAGCTCGCGGAGCGCGCTCTCCGGCGAGTGCTTGGCGAGGAAGTCGCGGAAGTACAGGCCGAACTGCATCGCGTCGTCGTTCGGCATAAAGCTCATGTCCACCAAACCTCAACATTGCAGAAGTGACATCCGCCCGGGACGGTCCTGGCGCTGGAGGCAGCTGCCGCATGGTCACGCGCACAGCTTGTTGCGCCCGTCGGCTCTGGCCGCTCGACCGCGTTTCAGGCGGTCGGGGTGGCAAGCACCGGATCCAGCTTGAGCGGTCGCGCCGCCTCGACCATGATCAGCTCCCACTCCATGCGCGCGTACTGATCCCACTGGCGGCGTGACTTCAGGCGGGCCCGGTCTGGCATCCCGTGGTGGATGCCCTGGGGATCGTGGCTGACGAGTCCGGCGGGTAGCGGCTGGTCCAGCGACTTTCCGCCGTGGATGAGCGTGATCTCGTCGTAGTCGGCATTTCGGTGGAACCAGGGCATGCGCTCCACCCCCTGGACTGACTCCAGCGGGCGCGGCAGCAGGTTGATGATGTTGACACCGTTCGCGACGAGGAACACATGCATCGACGGGGGGAGATGGAGGCTGTCAGACATGATGACGTTCCAGTCGCGGATGTTGAAGGCGAACGGGAAGTAATCGCCCTTCCAGCCCTCTACGTCGCAGGGGTGCGTGTCCTGGAAGATCGAGGAGTACTCGCCGTCATACTTGACGAGTACCTCGTACTCGTCCCGGTCGCTGGGATGAGCCCGCGGTTCTGGAACCCGGATGACATCGGGATCGAAGGGAGCGTGCCGCCCCAGGCCCACGTAGGTCGGAGCGCGGAGCTCACCGACGGTCTCGATGCAGAACAGGACCGTCTCGTCGCTGTCGACAACCCAGCGGTGAGTCATCGCCTTCGCGATGACGACGTAGTCGCCCTGTCCGAACTCTATTGGCCCGAATTCGGTCTCCACGACACCTGATCCGCGGTGCACGAACCAGCACTCGTCGCCGTCGACATTGCGCCGGAAATAGGGCATCGGCACGCTGCGCCGGGACAGCCAGATCGTGACGTCCTGGTTGTAGTACAAGCGCTGCGGAGTGCCCCGGGGATCGGTGAGGTCACTCGGTTTGATGTCGGTCAACATGGTGTACGTCGAACGGAAGCGGCCCGCGGTGCGGAACACCGTGGGGTCGTTCGTCCGGTAGAGGACGGCTTCGCGACCGTCGAAACCCTGACGGGTCAGCTCGTCGTCTTTGAGAAGCACCTCTGCAAGGGCGGAACTGGGAAGGTCCCGATGAGCCTGCTTGCTCGTGCGTCCCTTGCTCAGCTGGATAAGTGGCCGCATGGAAGGAGCGTAACAGATCATCAAGCTTTTTACAAACACCGTTTGATTACTAGGCCTGGGGACGTGCCTGATCCGCCAGCGAGGTCAGCGTCGCGGTCAGCTGGCTTCGGGCGGAGGGCGTCAACGCGGCGAACCACGCCTTCTCCCGCCGTGCTTGGTCCAGCATTCCTTCCTTGAGTTGCGAGATGCCCAGTTCCGTCAGCGTGACGTCGACGAGCCGGCGGTCGTGGTCGCTACGGCTGCGCAGAACGAGGCCGTCGCGCTCCAGCGTCTTCACGGCGCTGGAGATGGCAGCACGCGAGTCGCCGGTCAGTCTCGCCAGGTCTCGGACCTCGACCGTGCTGAGCGCCCACAGGACGTTCATGATGCGAAAGCCCGGCCAGGACCAGCCGCGGCGCCGATGGATCGATTCGAAGTCTTGCGACAGCCGGGTGTGCAAGCGCATGAGGCTGAACGTGAGGAGCGCGTTCGCGACGGCCTCCTCATCGACCGTTCCCTCCGCGGTGTGGCGCGCGGCAAGTGCCTGCCGGAACTGCTCGACGGTCGCCGCGGAAGCCTCGGCCTCTCTGCTCGATCCGATGTCCATGCCCACCATCTCTCCTCGACGTCCAGTGACAGCATCGTCGCTCGGGATGGTCCCGCCAGGCAATGCCGTTGCTTGAGCATGGCAAGTAGTTCGTGGAGACGTTGGGCCGACGCGGTCTTTGGGTTTGCTATGCATCCGTGGGTGGGGGGTATCTGATCAGGTGCGGCTGGGTGGGGTCCGTACGGTCTTCGTCTGTCGCACATCCGGTGGTGACGGATGGTGATGACTGCGATGGGAGACCCACGAATCAAGAACGTGCAGGTCCGGTGTGCTGGAGCGGTCGTTCGTTGGAATCGGCCAGCCTGTGCCACGGTCGCCGATGTGAGTCTTGGCGTGCCCCGGGCCGCATCCACCGCGTTCGTAAGCAGTATGCCGCGGCGCGGCTAGTCACCTTTCCCCGGGTCATGGCGTGGCGACTGTGAGCCGATGAGCCGGCTCGCTTCATGACCTGCTGCGATGAGCTGCGGGGCGAGGTCCATGATGTTAGGCGACTCGCTGGTGAATCCGTAGAGCGTCAATGCGAGCGCGACAGCGCCGTCGCCGGCGAATATCGGAACCGAGATTTGCCCGATCCCTGCTGCGTCGGTATCGGTCAGTTCGGGCGGGTCAAACACCAGATCCTGAACCAGCGCGGTCATCGTGTCGTCGGAGACTGGTGCCGCGTTCGCCATCTCCGCGATCGCCCGGGCGAAAGCATGCTGCGCAGGGCTCTTCATCGCGACGGAGTAGCCGCGCCATCGCACCGTGTCCAGCATGTGTCTGATCCGGTCGTGGTCCTCGGCCCGCGCCGTTCTCCGTATCCAGGTATCCAGTTTGTCATCGGGATCCCACGCGGTGAGGACGGCGGCCGCCGGCAGCACGAGCGGTAGCCGCGTCCCGACAAGCGTGGTGTCTTGCCGCCCCGAATTGCCGGTTCCGGCGCGCGCGGCGATGACGACCTCGTCCCCGGCGCGGGCGGTGGCTATGCAGGTGCAGGCGAGCCTCGTCGCGAGCGACTCCATAAGTAGACGGATCAGGTCGACGCGGCGCAGCTGCTCGGCGAGTTCGCCGGTCGGGTCCGGCGAGGCGAGCGACAACGGCTGGAAGCGTCCGTACCCGCCACGGAAGAACAGTAGCGGTAGCGACGGGTTCTCGATCTGCAGGTTCAGCACCCGGCCGAGGACGACGAAGTGGTCACCAGCTTCGCTGACCGAGGCGATCTCGCAGTCGATCCAGGCGACAGCGGAGTCGATCACCGGGGTGCCCTGGGGGGAGATCCGGTGCTTGATCGGGTCCATCTTGCGGGGATGCTTCGATGCGATCTGCCGGCAGACCCACTCCTGCTCTTCGCTGAGAATGTTCACGCAGAAGCGTCCTGAGGCCTGAATCTTCGGCCACGAGGTGGACCCCTTGTCCGGAAAGAACGCGACGAGCGGCGGGTCAAGAGACACCGACGTGAACGATCCGACCGCCATGCCGACCGGGTTATCTTCGGGGTTCACCGATGTCACGGCGCACACCCCGGTGGGGTATTGCCCCAGCACCTTCCGGAACCAAGCAGGGTCGATCTCGCCAGCAGAGTGGATGGACTCAGTGTCAGTCACGTAGCACCTTTCCCGCCGAGTCATCTCTTTTCCGGGCGCTCATATCAGCCCCGGACGATATGGGTTGCCAAAGTCTGTGTGGCTGGCTCGAGCCAGCCGCGGTCCCCGCTATACCGGAGCATCTGCTCGAAGCGCGACGTCCAGTCTTCGCCGACGCTCGCGGCTTGGGCCGACGAACGCAGCCATTCCACGCGGATGCGTACGTGACCAGGTTCCGGGTGCGCGAGCGCGGCGCCGCGAGCAGCAAGCAACTGCAGAACCTGCTCGCCGGTGAGCCCCGAGCTCACGATGTGCAGCCGGGTGCAGTCGTCCGGTTCCCGGACCTCGACCTGCGGTTCCCCCTGAGCCGACTGCTTCACCTCGACATACACCCGTCAGCTCCTGTCATCACCGGGATCGAACGGTAGGGCGCTTACGCCCAGCGCCGAGCTCGTTGGCGAATGGTCGCGGTCCGCCAACGGCACCGTAGGGTCGCTGAGCCGCCCGGCGTGGACGACTCCGTCCGCCGCGAGCGCCCGGCGGCCCGCCGCCATCTCCGCCGGCGCGTTGATGGTGAGCAGGGCGGTCATGCGACCTGTGCCATCCACCCACGCTGCTGAGCGCGATCGGGTGCCATGGTCCCCGCGCCAGACGACGCTGTCCGAACCGCTCGCGACGCCGGCGAACTGTAGTTTGCAGCCGAACTGGTCACTCCAGAAGTACGGGACGGGATCGAAACTCAGGCGCGGTGGCTCGGAACGGATCGTGCGGTCGAGGACGGCTGCCGCAGCCGTGCGCGCCGCAGTCGCGGCGTTGTCCCAGTGTTCGACCCGCAGGCGGCGCTGATATCGCGGCGACCAGCGGGCAGCGGCATCGCCTAGCGCCACGATCCCGGCGGTGGCCTCGAGGTGCTCGTCCACGATCACGGCGCCATCTGCCCTCGGCAGCGATCCGGCGAGCCACTCGGTGGCAGGCTTGACGCCGACGCCGGTGACGACGAGGTCACCGTGAAGGACAGTTCCGTCCGTCAGTTCGACTCCGTCGGCGACGACTTCGCGGACGCGACATCCGGTCCGCAGGTCCACCCGATTCCAGAGCGGAGCAAGCTCCGCACCTACCTGCTCGCCAAGGGATGCGGCGAGCGGCGCTTGCGCAGCCTCCAGACAGATGACCGAGCAACCGCGAGCCAGCGCCGCGGTCGCCACCTCCGCGCCGATCCAACTGGCACCGATGATGATGACAGCCGATCCGGGAACGAGCCGTGACCTGATCGCACGAGCATCGTCGATCGTGCGCAGCGTGAATTGCGGACCCGAACCCGGCAGTCTGATGGAGTGGGCTCCGGTAGCGATGACCAGGCCATCGAACGACAGGGGCCCGTGATCGGTGATCAGGCAGCGTCCCGGCACGTCCAGCGACGTCGCGTTGCTGCCAAACCGGCTGTCGATATCCAGCCCACGCAGGTCGACCGACAGCGCCGTGTCGTCACGTCGCCCGTGCAGGACGTCCTTCGACAACGGTGGCCGGTCGTACGGCGCATGCGGTTCACTCCCGAGCAGCACGATTTCGCCGGTGAAGCCCTGCCTTCTGAGTTGCTCGCAGGTCCGGCCGCCGGCCAGACCCGCACCTACGACGACAATCCGATTCATCGTTTCATCCACAGATGTCGACAACTAGCCGAGGTTGTGCCGGTGCAGCCAGCCGTACACCACGTCCGCGGCCTCGGCCATGGGCGCGCGCTGGGTCGTGCCACTGAAGTAATGGTTCGCGTCGGTGATCTCGACGAGCTCCTTGTCGTCGTGCCCGATCGCGTCGTACACCTGGCGGGGATGGCTCGCTGGTACCGCGTCGTCGCGGCCATTGACGACCAGGAGCACCGGAACCGTCACCCGCGGCGCGGCGCCCGCGGCGTCAACCTGCGCCGTTGTCAGGCTCCACTGAGACAGCCAGCTGCGTGTCGTCGTGAAGCGCATCAACGCCCCCGGGCTGTTGTTCGCGACAGCGGGGTCGCCAAGGTAGCTCCGGCCTGGCTGCCGTCCGTTCGGTTCGATGGTGGGGTCAAGCCAGCGCGGATCGGCCATGGTGCCGTGGACTATGAACGCGTGCTCGTCATGCGGTTGGCCCGCGGCCGCGAAGCTTGCCAGCTTGCTTTGCGCGAACTCGGTGATCCGCAGGTTGCGTGTCCGCTGGCGCGCGCGGTACTCCCGCAGGTAGTCCGCCGAGTACGGCGCCTGGTTCGGGTTCGCCGGATCGTAGAGGTCGAACTCCGGGTCGCGACCGGAGTCGGGATCGAGCTCGTTCGTGATCGAGGCGTCCAGGAAGTCGGTGAGCAGGCGGTGCCTGCTGCGCGGCGCAGCGAGCAAGATGACGCCGTCTGCGGGCATCAGGTCGGCGTTGGCCAGGAGTGTCGGTTCCCCGGCGGCCGTCACGCTGATCGCCGGTTTCTCCGCCTCCGCCTGGTAACCCATCATCGGCGAGCCGCCGCCGCTCCATCCCGCGAGTACCACGTGCCGGTAGCCGAGGCGCTCGCGGGCATCCCGAACGCAAGCAGCGAGGTCGAGCAACACGTTCTCCATCTGGAGTGCGGCGTCGCCCGCCGAGTAGCGGTTTCCGCAGCCGATGACGTGAACGCCGGTTCGCGCGAGTTCGGAGAAGAGCGGGAGGTAAGCCGGCGAGCCGATCGGATGCATCGCCAGAACCACCGTGTCCGAGTCGGCCGGCCCGCGCAGCAGCTGCGCCTGCCGCACTACGTGGTCGCCGATGCTGCCGTAGACGTCCTTGCGGATCGCGCTCTCCCGCGTGACGACGAGGTAGGGCGTGCGCGTATATCTGACCCTGGGAACAATGTCGGGCGCGCTCTGGTCAGCCATGTTCTGCTCCGTTCAGTCGGTGGCTCTCGGCAGAACCGATCGCGCATAGGTTGGTCCTTGCTCCGTGGCGGCCGCCTAGGCTGACACCCCTTCTTGCGGGTCTTCCGGCAACCGTGGCAGCACCTCGGTGCCGAGCACCTCGACCATGGACACGAACTCGGCAGCTGGCTGACCGCCCATGTCCATGTAGACGATGTTCACGTCGGCTTGAAGCTTCTCCGACACCGTGCCCAGCCGGTCCGCAACCTCCTCAGGGCTGCCGACGATCGCCGGGCCACTCGTGGTCAGGTACTCAAAGTCAAACGGCTTCTTCGCGAAGGCCGGCGGATCGGGGTTGACGCGATGCAGGATTGCGCTGAACAGCTCGAAGTAGGCCCGGTACCGGGGTTCCCACCGCTTGCGCGCGCGCTGGCTGGTCTTGTCAACGTTGAGGTGCCAGCAGGCCCCGATGCGTGGCTCCCCAGGGTGCCCGGCCGCGGCGAACATCTCCTTGTACTTCTCCGCGGTCGGAGCGAACAGCGTCGGGTTGCCGAACGAGCTGGGCAGCATGAGGTCCAGGCCGAGTTCCGCAGCGAGCATGAGTGTCTCCGCGGACGCCCCCCCGCCCACCCAGACCGGAGGCATCGAGGCGGGGGCGGGCTGGAGCGTGAAGTCCTCGATCGGGGTGCGGAATTTCCCGCTCCAGGTGATCTTGTGACCGCTCCAGAGATCGATGATCAGCCGGACGTTCTCCGCGAACAGCTCGTGTGAATCCTCAGGCCGCAGGCCGAAGAGGTCATAAGTGCGGGTGAAGAAGTTTCCCCGTCCGACAACCATCTCCATCCGTCCGTCGGACAGCGCGTCCACGGTCGCGTAGTCCTCGGCCACTCGCACTGGGTCGAGATTCGCAGCCAGTGTCACTGCCGTGCTCAGAACCAGCCGTTGTGTCCGCGAGGCGATCGCGGACAGGATGACCGGCGGAGCGGAGTAGATGTACTCCATCCCGTGATGCTCGCCTACATGGACGCCGTGCAAGCCGACTTGCTCCGCCACCACCGCCGCTTCGACGATCGCCTGGTGGCGTTGGGTAGGGGTTTCACGCTGCCCGGTGACAGGGTCTGTGTCCAGATCACCGAGCGTCATCAAGCTCAGCTTCACGCAGCCTCCTTCGTAGTAGCGCCCCTAAATTCTAACACTGTTTGGTTTACTGGGCAAAGAGAGTCTCACAGTGGTGGCTTTGCGTCAGCCGGGCCCACGGTCTCGCCGGTCGCCACGGGTTCAGTCGACAGTCGGCCCGCGGTGCCTCTGGCTATCGCACACGGTCTGCGCAACGGAGCAGCAAAAGGCGTGATGCGGTAGTTCACGAGTTCGCGCATCACGAGCGCGGTGTTGGTGCGTTCGACCCCGCGGATGGCCAGGACCCGGCCGGCGATGCGGTAGAGGTCGTCAGCGTCGGCCGCGACGTGCGCGAGCAGTTCGATCTCTCCGCTAATGCCGTGGACCTGCAAGACCTCCGGGATGCTGGCGAGCACTGCGGCTACCTGATCAAGCTGGCGCTGGGTGACCCGGATGGTGATATGCGCAGTGAGCGGGAAGCCGAGCATCGCGGGCGGGATCTGGCACTCGAGGGAACCGAGCACGCCGCTTCCCCCAGCCTGGCGAGCCGGGTCTGAACGGTGTTGCGAGACAGCCCTGTCTGCCCGCTGAGGGCGATGGCCTTGGCACGGGGCTGCCGGGCCAAGACGAGGATGAGCAGGGTCTCCTCGGTGGCATACGCGTCAGAGCAAGAGCGGGTCGCTGCAGAAGACCGGTAGAGCCAGCCGCTTGGGCAGCAGTGTCTCCGACATCTGTGTGGTGCTCAGGGGACGGCCCAGCAGACACCGCTTGGGCAGGCACATAGGCGGAGTGTAGGAGCGGGCACCGGGGGCGGGGACCACGCGGAAGAAGGCAGATACTGACCGATGGCCAATATCCGCCCGATTCCAGCAAACGCTGTGATGGGCGCAGGTTGCTGCCTACCGCTCCGTCAGCTGACGACCGACCACGCGTCGTTGCCGGTGAGGAGGGCGGCGAGGTCGCCTTCTCCGCTTCGTTCGACGGCGGTGTCGAGCTGTTCGGCCATCAGCGTGTCGTAGACCGGACGGTCGATGTCGCGGAGGACGCCGATAGGGGTGTGGTGGAGGGTGTCGGGGTCGGCGAGGCGGGAGAGGGCGAAGGCGGTGGCGGGGGAGGGGGCGTGGGCGTCGTGGACGAGCACGTCGGCCTCATTGTCGGAGGTGACGGTGGCGATGGTCAGCTCGCCGGTGTCCGGGTCGCGGATGACGCCCTTGTCGCCGCCGGTGCCGAAGCGGATGGGTTGGCCGTGTTCGAGCTGGATGAGGGCCTCGTCGGCGGTGTCGCGGTCCTTGAGGGCGTCGAAGGCGCCGTCGTTGAAGATATTGCAGTTCTGGTAGATCTCGACCAGGGCCGTGCCGGAGTGGGCGGCGGCCTGACGCAGCACGCCGGTGAGGTGTTTGCGGTCGGAGTCGATGGTGCGGGCGACGAAGGAGGCCTCGGCGCCGAGTGCGAGGGAGACGGGGTTGAAGGGCGCGTCGAGGGATCCCATCGGCGTCGATTTTGTGATCTTGCCGATTTCGGAGGTGGGGGAGTACTGGCCCTTGGTCAGCCCGTAGATGCGGTTGTTGAAGAGCAGGATCTTGAGGTTGACGTTGCGGCGCAGGGCGTGGATGAAGTGGTTGCCGCCGATGGACAGCGCGTCGCCGTCGCCGGTGATCACCCAGACGCTCAGGTCGCGCCGGGAGGTGGCCAGGCCGGTGGCGATGACGGGGGCGCGGCCGTGGATGGAGTGCATCCCGTAGGTGTTCATGTAGTACGGGAAGCGGGAGCTGCAGCCGATGCCGGAGACGAAGACGATGTTCTCGCGCTTGAGTCCGAGTTCGGGCAGGAGGCCCTGGACGGCGGCGAGGATGGCGTAGTCGCCGCAGCCGGGGCACCAGCGCACTTCCTGGTCGGACTTGAAGTCCTTCATCGTCTGCTTGGCCTCGACGGCCGGGACCAGCGACAGCGCCGGCATGGCCTGTGATGTGTCCTGCGGCTCAGTCGACGACATCGATGGCCTCCTCGAGGGCGTGGGCGAGCTGTTCTGCCTTGAAGGGCAGGCCGGTGACCTGGGTGTAGGAGCGGGCGTCGACCAGGTAACGGGCGCGGATGAGGGTGGCCAGCTGGCCGAGGTTCATCTCGGGGACGACGACGTGGTCGTAGGCCTGAAGCACCTTCTCCAGGTTGGCGGGGAAGGGGTTGATGTGGCGCAGGTGGGCCTGGGCGATCTGTCGTCCCGCCCCGCGCACTCGGCGTACGGCGGCGGTGATGGGCCCGTAGGTTGAACCCCAGCCGAGGACGAGGGTGGTGGCCTCGCCGGTCGGGTCGTCGACGGTGATGTCGGGGACGGCGATGCCGTCGACCTTGGCCTGGCGGGCGCGGACCATCAGGTCGTGGTTGGCCGGGTCGTAGGAGATGTTGCCGCTGCCGTCCTGCTTCTCGATGCCGCCGATGCGGTGTTCCAGGCCCGGCGTGCCCGGGATCGCCCAGGGGCGGGTCAGGGTTTCTGGGTCGCGCAGATACGGCCAGAAGGCCTGGGTGCCGTCCTCGAGCTGCTTGTTGGGCTCGGTGGCGAAGTCGACGCGCAGGTCGGGCAGCTCGTCGAGGTCGGGGATGCGCCAGGGCTCGGAGCCGTTGGCCAGGTAGCCGTCGGAGAGCAGGAAGACCGGGGTGCGGTAGGTCAGCGCGATCCGCGCGGCCTCCAGCGCGGCGGTGAAGCAGTCGCCGGGGGTGGCCGGCGCCACGACCGGTACCGGTGCCTCGCCGTTGCGGCCGTACATCGCCTGCAGCAGGTCGGCCTGCTCGGTCTTGGTCGGCAGACCTGTGGAGGGGCCACCGCGCTGGATGTCGACCACCAGCAGCGGAAGCTCCAGGGAGACCGCGAGCCCGATCGTCTCGGACTTCAGCGCGATGCCCGGTCCGGAGGTGGTGGTCACCGCGAGCGAGCCGCCGAAGGCCGCCCCCAGCGCCGCACCGATACCGGCGATCTCGTCCTCCGCCTGGAAGGTGCGCACGCCGAAGTTCTTGTGCCTGGACAGCTCGTGCAGGATGTCGGAGGCCGGAGTGATCGGGTACGAGCCGAGGAACAGCGGTAGCTCCGACTGGCGCGAGGCGGTGACCAGCCCGTACGCCAGCGCCAGATTCCCCGAGATGTTCCGGTAGGTTCCCGACGGAAACGCGTCCGCTGCCGGAGCCACCTCGTAGGTGACGGCGAAATCCTCCATTGTCTCCCCGAAATTCCACCCCGCCTGGAACGCCGCGATATTCGCCTGCGCCAGCTGCGGCTTCTTGGCGAACTTCCTGCGCAGGAAGGTCTCGGTGCCCGCGGTCGGCCGGTGGTACATCCACGACAGCAGGCCCAGCGCGAACATGTTCTTGCTGCGTTCGGCCTCCTTGCGGGTCAGGTCGAACTCCTTCAGCGCCTCGACCGTCAGCGAGGTGAGCGGCACCTCGTGCACCGCATACGCCGACAGCGACCCGTCATCCAGCGGGCTGGCGGCGTAGCCCACCTTGGCCATCGCCCGCTTGGTGAATTCGTCGGTGTTGACGATGATCTCCGCGCCGCGCGGCAGATCGCCGATGTTCGCCTTCAAAGCGGCCGGGTTCATCGCCACCAGCACATCCGGCCGGTCCCCGGGCGTGAGGATGTCGTGGTCGGCGAAGTGCAGCTGGAAGGAGGAGACCCCCGGCAGCGTCCCGGCAGGGGCCCGGATCTCGGCCGGGAAGTTCGGCAGCGTCGACAGGTCGTTGCCGAACGACGCCGTCTCGGAGGTGAACCGGTCACCGGTCAGCTGCATGCCGTCCCCGGAGTCCCCCGCGAACCGGATGATCACCCGGTCAAGACGCCTGATTTCTTTGCCGGCCTTGCGCTGTTCTCCGAGAATTGCCTGATCGGCTGGGCTACTGACCTGGCTGGCCACTGAACTAGACCTCCTTCGAGATGGCGCGATGGAACGCTTCCCCTTGGCCATTTAGTCCTAGGACCCAGGGATTCCCTTAAGGCTGAAGCGGCTGTGTCCGACAAGGCTCGCGCCTGACACCATGTCGGATGATCAAGAATTGAGGTAAGTCAGCATGGCGAGAACCGGCCGGTGGTCGCTCTCGCTGGGGGAGCGTTTCTCAGCCACTTGACGAACTACAGGAGCGTCAGCACTCTCGCCGAATCCTTTTCCAGGCTCTGAAGCGGGAGCTGGCTCATTGGTGACGCTGGGCCTCGAAGACGCAGGCCCGGCTGGAGATCTTTGATCGCTCCACGTACGCTACAACTCGTCGTATAGAAACCGGTGTCCACTGCCGGGGAGTAACCTCATCCACCTGATCGTCCTGCCTGACGGACACTTGGCCAGCCCTCTGCGCGACGTACTGGTAGCCGACCTTATCGAGCTTTCCGAGCAGGCTCGCCGCGCGAATGCGTATAACGGTTTGCTTGGCGATTGGCTCGGGCACAGGTTCCGCGACGAAACGAAGCTCGTTCAAGCTGGGCTCATACAGGCGATAGACCTTTATCATTCCTCCGGAGTCAGTGCCGGCGCTGGCTGGTTACGCACGACCTGGGCGTCGTCAGATATACCCACGTACGCCTCGACCACTGCCTGATGCGTGCGCACGATGTCCGGCGGGGAGGCCGGTAGCAGTTCGGCGCCGGCGCTCATCACGGTGATCTCGTCGCAGACAGACAGCACAACGTCGAGGTTGTGCTCAACAAGCAGGACACCGATGCCCCACTGGTCGGCAAGAGCACGGATAAGGTGGCCGAGTTCTTCCGCTTCGGACGAGTCCAGTCCCGAGGCGGGCTCGTCGAGCAGAAGCACCGAGGGCGCTGACGCGACGGCGCGCGCGATGGCAACCATCCTGCGCTGCCCGAAGGGCAGGCTATCCGGCCGTTCGGCGAATACGTCCTCGAGCCCGAAGGTATGTGCCGCCATTGTGGCGGCAGCACTCAACTCGATCCGGCCTGGATGAACGAGATCGCTTACGTACCGGGTTAGCGACAGATCGTCACAGGCGACGGTCAGGTTCTCCAGCACGCTGAGGTCGGCAAAGAGTTCTCCGCTCTGAAACGAGCGGGACAAGCCGAAGCGACTACGGCGCCGAGCGCTCCAGCCCTCAATATTCGTCTCGTTCAACTTGATGGTGCCGGAGCTTGCACGAACGAATCCGGTGACTGCGTCGATGAACGTCGTCTTACCCGCGCCGTTCGGTCCGATGAGGCCATGGACTGTTCCCGGCCGGACAGTCAGTGAGACGTTGCGAACTGCGGTCACGCCGCCGAATCGCACGGACAGCCCTTCGACCATGAGCGTCTTGGGCTCAACCCGTATGGGCTGCCGCTGTGGTTTCTGGATGGCCCTGTTCGCGGTCCCTACCGCCGTCGCCGACGCCGCGTGCTCAGGTTTGCCGGCCTGTCGGGCCTTTCCCGGCTCGATACCGGTAAGCCGACGTAGCATGCCTGCGAGTTTGCTCAGCAGCACGCGGTTCTGCTCAAACATGCCATCCGCTCCTGCGAGCAGGACGAGCAGGACGAGCACACCGCTGATCAACGGCAAGTACAAGTTCAGGGTCACACTGAGACTGCTCAGGAACGTGGAGGTGATGCCGCCGCTGACAACCGTCGACCCCAGGATCCCGCCGCCCACCATACCCAGACCGCCGACCACGGTCGCCGTCACGAACCCCATCGAGCTGAAGACGTCGAAGGGTGCGAACAGGACGCTGGTGTTGAGGTAGGCGACTGCACAGACACCGACGGCAGCGATACCAGTTGACAACATGAAGGCGTAGAGCTTG
This sequence comes from Streptomyces sp. NPDC001156, assembly GCF_053598275.1. Lineage (NCBI taxonomy): Bacteria > Bacillati > Actinomycetota > Actinomycetes > Kitasatosporales > Streptomycetaceae > Streptomyces > Streptomyces sp. NPDC001156. Next base: position 23,086 of record NZ_JBSFJX010000048.1, read on the forward strand.
CTGGTGTAGACGCTCACTCCGAGTGCCAGTGCCGCACGTTCGTTGGACCTGACCGCGAGCATGCGGCGCCCCGCGGCGCCGCGGCGGAGGTTCGCTATTCCGATCGCTATGAGGACAAGCACCGTCAAGGTGATCAGCCCGTAGCGTTCCGGATGAGTTGCCGGGTCAATGCTCCAGCCGAAGATGCTCGGAGTGGCGATCGGAACGCCGCCGATCACGCTTACCAAGCTGATGTTCGTGAGGAAAAGCGAGTAGATGGCAACACCGATGCCCAGCGTCACGACGGCGAGCGTGAGTCCGCGGGTGCGCAGCGCCGGCGCGCCTACGAAGGCGCCGACGGCCACTGCGGCGCCGACGCCGATCATGAAGGCGAGAACGAATGGCACATGCGCGTCAGCCATCAGCTTGGCGCCGATGAATGCGCCGATGGCACCGATGGTGGATTGCGCCAGCGACAACTGTCCCGCATACCCGGTTACGACGACCACCGAGATGCAGACGATGGCGTAGCACAGCGTGACCGTCAGGGCGATGGACCAGTTCGCAGGGAACCAGACGATCGCGGCCGCGCAGCCGGCGACCGCAGCGACGACCGGTATCGGCCGGATACGGCCCGTGCCGACCTTCGGCAGCCGGTCGGAAAGATAGCTGCGCAGGGGAATGCCGCGCCCCCGGACAATGAGGTAGCCGATGACGACCAGGAAGGGCAAGCTGTTGGACCAACCGCCCCACCAGTTGCGTGCGGATGCCTCGTAGGTGATGACAGACTCACCTACTCCGATACCCAGTGCCGCGCAGAAGGCCGCTGGGTAGGAGGAAAAGCCGCCGAGCAGCGCGGCGGCCAGCGCCGGGAGGACGATCGCCGGCGTCTGCGCTGGCTGCAGCGATGTGACAGGTGCGATCAGGGCTCCGGTGGCAACGGCAAGTGCAGTGCCGATAGCCCAGTTCCCGCCTGCGATCAGATCTGGCGACAGCCCCATTGAGGCGGCCGCAAGCTCGTTCTCCGAAACCGCGGTTGTCGCCTTCCCGAACCGCGTGAAACGGTACATCGCCCAGAGGAGCGCCGTCGCCACGACCCCGAGAAAGAACAGGACGATGTAGTCCTCGGTGATGAGGATTCCGCCAATGTGGACTAGGTCGGCGGGAAAGATCGCGTTGACGCTCACGATGTCGTGGCCGTAGCGCAAGATCGCCGCAGCCTGCAGGATCTGCAGGATGCCGAGCGTGGCGACAACACGCGCGATTGGCGAGGAGCTCTTGAGCGGGCGCATGACGGCGAAGTGCACTAGCAACCCCAGCAGCGCCCCGGTTACCAGGACCAGGACTAGAGACGATATCTTGTCCAGACCATCTTGCTGATTTAGCTCGTAGTACTCGTAGCCTCCGAACATGACGAAGCCGCCCAGCGCCAGGTTCACAATGCCCGACGCGCGATACACGAGCACGATCCCCTGCGCGGCCACCGCGTACAGCGATCCGATCGCCAAACCCAAGAGCACGAATCTGAATAGCTCCACGAACTACAGCCCTCCTATTGCCTTTACTACCGGGAATCTCTCGCGACCTCGGGAGAATCAGGTGCGGATAGGCGGACGACGCTCATCCGGATGGCCTTCCTGCGTCACATATAGGCATCCGAGAGGTCACTGACGCTGGTCGTGGCAGTAATGCCAGATCCGGCGAGCGCACCGTGCCGCAGCAGGTACCAGCGATCGGCGACAGACAGAGCGCGCTGCACCTGCTGTTCGACCATGAGGACCGCTGTTCCGTTTTCGGTCGCCGCACTGCGCAGCATCGAGAACAGGGACTTGACGACGATCGGCGCGAGCCCCAGGGACAGCTCGTCCACGAGCATGATCGACGGCTTCGATGCCAGGCATCGCGCGAGCGTCAACATTTGCTGTTCCCCACCGGAAAGCAAGCCGCCGGCCCGCCCGAGCAGTGGCTGGAGTTGCGGAAACATGTTCAGCACCGCGTCAACGGGGCCGCGTCCGAGCCGGAGGTTGTCGTGGACGCTGAGCTTGCCGATGACCGAACGCTCTTCGGGAATGAACCCCATGCCCTTCCGCACCCGTCGGTGCAGCGGTGAGGTCACCACTTCGCCGTTCCACCGGACGGTTCCCTTGATCACCGGCAGCGCACCGCCAAGTGTCTTCAGGGTCGTCGTCTTGCCGGCCCCGTTCGGGCCGAGGAGCGCGACGATCTCACCAGGACCTACGACGAGGTCGAGGTCCCGCACGGCCGCGAGATCACCGTAGCCCGCGAATAGGCCCTCTGCTTCGAGGATCGGAGTTCCTGCGTCATTCATATCACTGGGACCTGTCTGTCCATGGTGTGTGAATACCCGCCAAGGAGCCGAAATCTAACGCTGATTGGCAACCGGGTCAACAACGGTGCCACCGCGGTCGCTGTCGTAGGTGCGCGCGTACCGGAGCCGGTGGCACCAGGCGTCAGGCGCCCACATTTCCGAAAGTCCGTTCGACCCACCGCAAGTCGCGCTTGCCGGAGTCGTGGTGCGGAATGCTCGGCACGGTCACCACCCGAGTGGGCAGCTTGAACTTCGCCACGCGGTCGCGGCAGAACTGGAGGATGCTCTCGATCGTCATGTCAGCGCCGTCACGCGTGACCACCACGGCCAGGCCGGTCTCGCCCCACTTCTGGTCAGCCACCCCGATGATGGCGACCTCGGTGATGTTCGGATGCTCGATGAGCACCGCCTCGACTTCCGCCGGATAAACGTTCTCGCCTCCAGACTTGTACATGTTCTTGAACCGGTCCACGACGAAGTAGAACCCCTCGTCGTCTCGATAGGCCGCGTCTCCGGTCCTGAACCAGCGGCCCTCGAAGGACTCGGCATTGGCCTCGGGCGAAGCCCAGTAGCCGTCGGTCACGCTTGGTCCTGAAACCCAGATTTCGCCGATCTCCCCAGGGGTGACCTCCTTCCCCTCGTCACCGACCAGACGCACCCGGGTGTGCTGGACCGCCCGGCCGATCGAGCCGAGTTTCCGGGCAGCGTCGGCCACCGGCATCTGCATGACCGCAGGCCCGGTCTCGGTCGCGCCATAGACCGCCTGGAGGGTCACCCCCTTCGCGGCGAAGGCGTCGAACACGTGCCGGGGAAGCCGCCCCCCGGCGAACTCCATGAACCGGACCCCGGAGAAGTCCGCCGTCTTCCACCCCGACGAGTCCATGAGCATCTGGTAAATCGTCAGAACGCCCGTGAAGTGCGTCATCCGCTGGGCGGGATCGCCGAGCAAGCGCACCGTCTGTTCCGGGTCGAACCGTCGGGCGATGGCAAGTGACCCGCCGGCGAGCAGGATCGGGTTGGCCAGTGCGGTCAGGCCGCCGCCGTGGAAGAGCGGGAGAGGGTTGTACATCCGGCTCGTATGGTTGACGCGCTTGTCTGACTGGATGTTGAGCAGATTCCAGATCATCGTCCGGCGGCATAGGCTCACCCCCTTCGGCTGGCCGGTGCTGCCAGACGTGTACAAGATATGGGTCGGCTCGTCCAGGTCGTGGTCGGCGATCTCGGCGTAGGCCGGAGCGTCGGCGATCGCACGCTCGTAGTCCAGCCACGCGCCTGCGGTGTTCCATGCCATCGTCGGGATGTTCCGCGCTGCCGCCAGCGCTGCCGCGGTGTCGGCGACCGCGTGATCGTAGACGATCACAGCGGGCTTGGCATGGTCGACGAGTGCACCGAGGTCAGCGCGCACCAGCCGCCAGTTCAGCGGCGCGATGATTGCGCCGATGCGCATGCAGGCGAACTGCAGCTCGAACACGCGAGGGTCACTCTCGGACAGGACCACCACCCGGTCGCCGCGCCCCACGCCGCACTGCCCGGCGAGAACACTGGACAGCCGTGCCACGCGGACATCCAGCTCGCGCCACGTTATCGCCCAGCCGTCGTCGACGCTGAGCAACGCCTCCTCGTCCGGTGTCCGCTGTGCGTGGTAACTGACCCAGTCACAGCCCAGGTCGCTCGACATGCTGATCTCCTCGGCGGCTCGTTCCTCGGACCGGTGTGTGTCACATTCTCCAAGATTGGTCGACGATTATCAATCGTCGTTTGATTTAATCTGCGGGACCGGGTCTGTGCCTGCCGATGAACAGTCGGGTACGTCATGAGGTGCCCCCCGGAGCAGCACCCGGCGTCAGCGCGCCAGCAGCCACGAGCGCTATCACCTCGTCCTCGGTGAAACCCGCCTCGGCCAGCACGGCGCTGGTATCCTCGCCCCGCTCGCGCACCCGCGGGGCGAGGCGCCAGGGACTGCGCGACAGCCGTGGGGCCGGAAGCGCCTGAAGCACCCCGTCAGAAGTAGTAACGGTGCCGCGTTCACGCAAGTGCGGGTCGCCGGCTAGCTCCTCCAGGCCGAGCACGGGGGTACCGCAAGCGTCCACCCGTGAAAACTCTGCCGCCCAGTATTCCCTTGGCTTCCCGGCGAACGCCGCTGCGATCCGCTGCCGCAGGGAGGGCCAGCATGCCTGGTCGTGCCGGTCGCCAAGGCGCCTGAGCTCCTCGCCGTCGAGGCCGAGCACCTCGATGAGATTCTGGTAGAACCGCTCTTCGATCGCTCCTACGGCGAACCATTGCCCGTCGCTGCACTCATACACGCTGTAGAACGGCGCGTTGCCGCTCAGCATGCTGTGACCGAGACCGCGCCAGGTCCCGGCGGCGTAATCGGCGAACTGCCCCGCGAGGAGCATCGCTGCGCCGTCGACCATTGCCGCGTCGACGACCTGTCCCCGGCCGGACCGGTCTCGCTCCAGCAGGGCCAGCAAGATGCCCAGCGCCGCGGTGAGGGACCCGGATGCGAAGTCGCCCAGGATGTTCAGTGGCGGCGTGGGGCGGTCGGTGCCGATCGCGCCCAGGGCGCCTGCGGCGGCGATGAAGTTGACGTCGTGTCCAGCGCGCTGTGCGTAGGGCCCGCTCTGGCCGAAGCCGGTGATCCGGGCGTACACCAGGCGCGGGTTCTCCTCCGTCAGCACGCTCGGACCGAGGCCGCGGCGCTCCATCGCTCCCGGGCGGTAGCTCTCGATGAAGACATCAGCCGTCTGCGCCAGGCGACGCACGACCTGCGCGCCTCCCGGGGCGCGGATGTCGACTACTACCGACCGCTTCCCGCGCGAAAAGAACGGGGAGGGATCGAACGGCACCGGGTCGGGTCGCTCGACTGCAATGACATCGGCCCCGTAGTCCGAGAGGAGCATCGAACAGAACGGTCCGGGGCCGAGGCCGCTGATGTCGAGGACCTTGACACCGTGCAGCGGGCCCCTCGAGCGAGGTTCATCAATCATGGCAACCTGTCCCAAGTCGATGTGGTGGATCGATCGTGCTCCGCGACCACCAGGGGCGACGCGCGACCGCGTGACCATAACCAAATTCTGTTTGCCCACAGCCGCAGCGTCTGGAGGACTGCAGCCGTGGCGTTGCCGGAAACTATCAAACGATGTTAGATTAAGTCACGGCACGGCCCCGCTGCCGGCTCATACCGAGGTCACCCCAGTATCGCCAGGCTTAGGAGGGCCATCTCCGGGCCGCGCGGTGGTGATCGGCTAGGCGTGTGCTCAAGGAGTCACTCGAAGGAGTGGAGAGTCATGAGTTTTGCCGACCTGTCCGGCAAGGTCGCGTTGGTGACCGGGGGATCGCGCGGACTGGGCAAGGAGATCTGCCGGGGCTTCGCGGCCGCTGGCGCGGACGTGATTGCCGTGAGCCGCAAGGCGGAGAACTGCACGCGGCTGGCCGGGGAGATTCAGGACGAGTTCGGGGTCAAGGCATCTGGCATCGGGTGCCATGTCGGGCGCTGGAATGACATCGACGCGCTCGTCCAGCGTGTCTACGCCGATTACCCCGGTGTGGACATCCTGGTGAACAACGCGGGCATGTCGCCGGTGTACGACACCGAGAGTGCGGTATCTGAGGAGCTGTTCGACAAGGTCATCGGGGTCAACCTGAAGGGCCCGTTCCGGCTTAGCGCGCTGGTCGGCGAGCGCATGGCGGCCGAGGGTCGCGGGGGATCGATCATCAACATCACGAGCATGGCGGCGGTCAATCCCCAAGGCCCGTCGCTGCCCTACGCCGCGGCCAAGGCCGGGCTCAACACGCTCACGGTGGCGTTCTCGCGCCGGCTGGGGCCGACGGTGAGGGTGAACGCGATCATGTGCGGTGCGTTCTTCACCGAGGTCTCCGGGCACTGGGACATGGACGAGTTCAAGGCCCGGGCGGCGCGCCACTCGCTGCGTCGCGGAGGGCAGCCGCACGAGATCGTGGGTACGGCGCTTTATCTAGCCAGCGATGCTTCCAGCTTCACGACGGGCGTCGTGATCCCGCTCAACGGCGGCGAAGTCGCGTGACAGTACACCCTCCGGACACGCATGAGCTCAAGGAGCGGCTGGCGCGCCATCTGGGGACGGATGAGGCCGTCGTCTCGCTGGATCGCCTTCCTGGGGGCCTGTCGGGGATCACCTACTTGGCGTTGTGCGAGGGGGCAGCGGGCACACGGCGGATCGTCGTCAAAGTCGCTCCCCGCGGCGTGCTCCCGACCGGCAACCGCGACGTTCTCCGGCAGGCGGCGATACAGCAATTCCTCCGCTCGGCCGGGGCCGTTCCCATCCCAGCAGTCCTGTTCTCCGATGGCGGGGATCCCCCTGACATCCCTCCCTTCTACGCAACCAGCTTCCTCGATGGCGACAGCTGCGAACCACTCGACGAGGAGACCTCTTCGGTACCCGCCCCCGACGTACTGCGACGCCGTTACCTCACCGCAGCCCGGACCCTGTCCCGGCTACATGCCACGGCGACAACAGCGACGCTCTTCGCGAGGGTGCCAGTGATCACTCCGGGTACAGAACTGGACCGGTGGATCCGGGCTTTCGAAGCGGTCCCCGAAGAACTCCAGTTCAGCAGCGCCCGCGTGGGTCGTCGCCTGGCGCTGTCCACGCCAGAACCGCTGGGCTCGGTACTCCTCCACGGGGACTACCGCCTGGGCAACACGATCTGCGTCGGTAGCGACGTACGAGCCGTCATCGACTGGGAACTGTGGGGACTGGGCGACGCCCGCACCGATCTGGCCTGGTTCCTGCACATGTCCGACCCCCACGTCAAGACCGCCCGGCGGCAGCTACCGGGCGTGCCGACTCAAGACGAGATCGTCCGGGCCTACTGCGGCGAATCCGGCACCGAGATGCCCCACCTTTCCTGGTTCATGGCGCTTGCCCTTTTCAAGCGCGCGGCCGCGACCGCGCTGATCGTGAAGTACAACCGCCGTTCCGACAACCCCGATCCTGCGAAAGAGAAGGCGCTCGAAATCATCGAGCCCCTGTTGACTGCCGCCGAGGCGGCCATGAGCCAGACGGAATGAGGCAAGCGTGACAGTCGATTTCTCCCCCGATGCCGCGTTCGAGGAGAAGCTCGCCTGGGCCCGGGAATTCGTAGTCAACGAGGTCGAGCCGCTCGACCTACTGTTTCCTGGCCTGCACTACGCGCCGCCGACTCCGGAGATCGCAAAGATCGTCAATCCGCTCAAGGAGCAGGTGCGCGCCCAAGGCCTGTGGGCTTACGCGCTGCCCCCTGAGCTCGGGGGCTGCGGTGGCAGCGCTGTCCGGCTCGCCCAGCTGAACGAGCACGTCGGGCGCGCCTGGTGGGGACCTGTCATCTTCGGTTCCCAGGCCCCCGACACCGGGAACGCCGAGATCCTCGCCAAGTTCGGGACCGAGGAGCAAAAGGGGAAGTACCTCCAGCCGCTGCTCAATGGCGAACTCTTCTCCTGCTTCTCGATGACTGAGCCGCAGGGCGGCGCGGATCCCGGCGTCTTCACCACACGAGCGGTGCGTGACGGCGCGGACTGGATCATCAACGGGACGAAGTTCTTCTCCTCGAACGCCAGGTGGGCCTCGTTCTACATCGTCATGGCCGTGACGGACCCCGACAAGCCGATCTACGAGGGCATGTCGATGTTCCTCGTCGACAAGGGCACTCCCGGTGTCGAGATCATTAAGAACTTCGGCCTCGCCGGCGATCCGGTAGGCGAGGGTTCGCATGCGCTGATCCGCTACGAGAACGTGCGCGTACCCGCAGACGCCCTCCTCGGAGAGGAAGGGAACGCCTTCGCGGTCGCTCAGGTGAGGCTAGGCGGCGGACGGTTGCACCACGCGATGCGCGCCGTCGGGCTGGCGCAGCGCGCATTCGAGATGACCTGCGAGAGGGCGCTCAGCAGGGTAACGAAGGGGTCGCCGCTGTCGGAGAAGCAGATCGTCCAGATGTACGTGGCGGAGTCGTGGCAGCTGGTCCACCAGCTCCGGCTCCAGGTGCTGCACGCTGCCTGGACGGTGGATAACGGCACGGAGCGGGAAGCGCGCGAAGCGATCGCAGCGGTCAAGGTCGCCGCTCCCCGCACGCTGCGCGAGGTAGTGACGAGCGCGATCCAAGTGCACGGCGCCCTCGGCGTCAGCAACCAACTCCCGCTATGGGAGTGGCTACACCAGGCGTACAACATCTCGCTCGCTGACGGGCCCGTTGAGGTGCATCAGCTCAACCTCGCCAAGAGCGTGCTGCGGGCCCACCGGGGCACAGACAGTGACTGGCCAAGCGAACTCATCGATGACCGGCTGGCGACAGCCCGTGACCGTTACGCGGGGCTCCTGCCGTGAAGGCGGTCCAGGTCGTCAAAGCCGACGACGGATTGCGGTTGGAGCAGGTGTCGCTTGCGCAGCCGACGGTTCCGGGGGTGGTGATCGCGGTCGAGGCCGCGGGTGTCGCTCAGCCGGACGTGCTGCAGATCTCGGGCGCCTACCAGGTCAAACGGGAAATACCGTTCGTGCCGGGAACCGAAGCGGTCGGCGTCGTCGTCTCCGCGCCGCCGGGCGCCGAGCACCTGGTCGGCCGCCGGGTCATCGCGATCACTCCTCAGGGATCATGGCAAGAGCAGGTGAGCGTCCCGCCGCAGGCGACCTTCGTCGTGCCCGACGGCCTATCACCCACGCAGGCCACGCTCCTGCTGGTCAATCATGTGGCCGCGTACTTCGCCCTGGCGACCCGCGGTCGTGCGCGCCGCGGCGAGACCTTGCTCGTGCACGGCGCGGCCGGCGGGATCGGCGGCGCCGCTGTCCAGATAGGAAACGCCCTCGGACTGCGCACGATCGCTGTCGCGAGCACGCCGGAGAAGGCCGCCTACGCCCGCTCTCTCGGCGCGACGGACGTCGTCGCCAGCGACGGCTGGAAGGAGAGCGTCGAAGCGCTTGCCGGACCTGCCGGGGTAGACCTCGTGTTCGATCCGGTAGCCGGCGATCGTTTCGAGGACGGGCTTCGGGTACTCAAGCCTGGCGGCCGGTTCCTGATCATCGGATTCCTCGGGGGGCCAATCCCCGAGGTGAAGGTGAACAAGCTCTTGCTGCGCAACATCTCGCTCGTCGGTGTGGCTGCTGGTGCCTACATGCAGTACGACCCGGGCGAGATGAGCCGCACCTGGGCAGCGATCACCGCGCTGATCGACCGCGGAGCGTTGCCGCTCGCCGAAGCGACGACGTTCCCCCTGGCTGACGCCAGCGTGGCCGTGAGTCTGGTCCGCGACCGCCAAGCCGTCGGCAAGGTGTGTTTGGTACCCATCGGCAACGGCGGGGCAAGAGGCCTAAAGGCCAGACAACCGGAACAAACGGAGGATCGCCAGTGAGGGCTCTCGTCATCGGCGGAACCGGGCCGACTGGGCCGCACGTGATCGGCGGCATGCTGGAGCGGGGGTACACCGTCTGCCTGCTGCACCGCGGGCTGCACGAGGATGCCAGCCTGCCCGATCTCGAGCACATCCACGCCGATCCGTACGACGTCGAGTCGCTCACCGCCGCGATCGGCGACCGCCACTTTGACGTCGTACTCGGCATGTACGGGCGGGTCAAAGCTATCGGCGAGGCGATGGCCCACCGCTGTGAGCAGCTGGTCTGCATCAGCGGGACACCCGTCTACCAGGGCCTGATCGACCCGTACTCGACTCATCCGTCCGGAATGCGGCTGCTTGCCCGAGAGGGCAGTCCCACTGTGGACCAACTTCCAAGCCCGCCCCGGTTCGCCGCGGCGATCAGGTCGGCCGAGCAATACGTTCTCGCGCAGCGGGACGCCGGCGCATACCGGGCAGCAGGTGTTCGCTACCCGCAGATTTACGGACCGCGGAACGTCATTCCGTGGGAGTGGCCGATCGTGAAGCGCGTGCTCGACGGCCGCACTCGGATGATCATCCCCGACGACGGCCTGTGGATCGTCACCCGATGCGCAGCGCGCAACGCAGCAGAGGCAGTGCTCAAGATCGTCGACAACCTCGATGTCGCGGACGGGAAGTACTACAACATCGCCGACGAAGAGCAGTTCACCATCCGACAGCTGGCGGAGCTCGTCGTCTCGCGGATCGGGGGCGAGATGGAACTCGTCGGGATACCCAGTGAGCTGGCCCCCTCCGGATTCCGGGAATACGTACCGCCCGGCGGCCGACCACACATGCTGCTCGACATCAGCGCGGCCAGGGAAGAGTTGGGCTACCACGAGGTCATTTCGGCGCGCGAGGCGCTGAACGCGACGGTGGACTGGATGATGGCCAACCCCATCGATCTCACGGGGTACCCCGCCTACCAGCCCTGGTTTGACTACCGTGCAGAGGACCAGATCCTCGCGGCCTGGCAGCAGGCTACCGCACAGCTGAAGTTGGTCACAGCTCAGGCCACCGGGTAAGAAGCCGTTGTCTTTCCGATGTCGAGTGGTGTCCGTCGAACGGGAGTCTCGATCGGGTGATAGCGGTCGGCGCTGAGCATGGGAACAGGGCCTCTTGGCAGCTCAGAGGGTGTCTACGCCAATGATCGCTCCGGGAGGCCTGTTGTCGCAGTCGTACGCCACCGCCGAGGCGGAGTCCACCTCGCCCACCCTCGCGTGTGACTGCCTGGCTCACCGGCCAGCAGGCGGTCACCGCGCAAGGCGACCCACATCCACTCCGGACGTCGGCGGCCGCCAGCAAGGCCGTCCGCCAATTCCGGCTCTCCCGGCATCGGCGTGGGTCAGCCGGTGCGAGTTGAGGGTTTGTCCCAGGGCGGGACGAGGGTGATGGGTCCGCAGGTGAGCATGACCAGAGCGAGTGCGGCTGTGGCGGTGTGGAAGCGTAGGCGCGTCGGATCAGTAGGCGGACGTGGTTGTTCAGGCTTTCCGCCCGCCCATTGTTGATCTTCATGCGGATCGAGGCCAGGATCCCGTCGCGGAACTTGCGGATGGTCCTGGCGACCTTGACGAACGGGGGGCTAGATCGTTGCGCCTGAGAGGTCCAGCGATTGATCAGCTCACCGGCCTCCTCAGCCTCCAGGTCGCCGGCGAAGATGGCCCGGAAGGACTCCTTGAGGCGGTAGGTGCGCCAGATGCCGCCGCCCTTGCGTTTGAGCTTGCGCAGGGTGGAGGCCTGCTCGTCGGTGAGGCTCTCCGGGTTCTTGAGCAGGAACCAGCGGGCGCTTTTGAACTTCTTCGCCCCTTCCTGGTGGCCGAGTTCGCGCATCTCGTTCCAGGCTTCCCGGCGCACGGTGTTTAGGGCGTCGCCGACGAGTTTGACTGTGTGGAAGGGGTCGATGCAGATCACTGCCTGCGGGGCGTGGACGGGGTCGCGGACGCTCTTTGCGAAGGCCGGGCCCATGTCCATGCCCACCGCGGCCAGTTGTGCGGCGCGCTCGGGGCCGAGCTCGGTGAAGAACTGGTCCAGGGTCTCGCTGTCCTTTCCCTCGGCACCCCAGACGATCTTCTTCCCCGTGTGGCCGGCGACCAGGGTGAGGTAGTTGTGGCGCTTCTTTCAGGAGACCTCGTCCACGGCGATGGCGACCAGGCCGTCGAGCCGGTCGGTGTCCAGGCCGTCGGTGACCACGCTGGCGCAGATGCGGCCGACGGTGCCCCCTCGTCGATCGGTTCTTCGCCCATCCGATGCGCACCCGCCCTCTGGTGCGCGACTTCGAACGCCGCACCAGCAGCGCCGAGGCGACGGTCTACTGGTCGATGACGCTCATGACACGCCGCGTGGCCTGGGCACGCCCTTCGCTCGCGTCCTAGACCGTCCACTCCGTCCCGTCCGGTACCAGCCGTTGACCCAGAAATAAAACGCTGTTAGATTTTCGTCCAACTCCGGTGCCCGAGGCCCTCCGGAGGAACAGGCAGCCATGTAGGCGAGGGAGACATCGATGTTCCAGCTAGCACGGCACAGGCGGCACCTGGTGTTTGCGGCGGGAGTAGCCGCGTGCGTGGTCGCCATGACCTCTTGCAGTTCCGGTTCGCCGGCAGGGCTCGCTGATTCTGGTTCCTCCTCGTCGCCGGCGACGAGCTCTTCCGCGGGCGGGGCATCGGCTACGGGCTCGCCGGTCAGTGTCATGGTGATCGCGACGAGGAGCAATCCCGGCGATTCGGAAGCTAATCTGTTCGCGGCGGCGCAGGCCGAGACTGACGCGGTCAACGCCAGCGGTGGTGTGAACGGCCACAAGTTGGTGCTGCTGCAGTGCGACGAGAACTTCGACCCGAACCAGGAAAAGGCGTGCGTCGATAAGGCCGTCTCGGCGAAGGTGTCGGCGGTCGTCGGATCGGACCTGCTGTTCGACCAGTTCGACGCGCTGAGCAGCGCCCACATTCCGCTGCTGTACAGCATCGGGCTAACCCCGAAGCTGTTCACCGATCCGATCTCCTACCCGACCTCGGGGATCGTGGCATGGTTCGCGGGTGAGGCCATGATGGCGGGCAAGGACGGGATCAAGACCGCCGCGCTCGCCGAGGTGAACCAGGCTTCGTCCGCCGCGGCCTGCAACATTACGAAGGTGGGCCTGACCAACCAGGGCATCAAGGTGCTCGGGGCCGTGACCAGTAACCTGACCTCGCCGGACCGGACCGCCGACGCCGTCGCGCTGATGAAGGGAAATCCTGGCGGCATCCTGCTCTGCGGCAATGACGTCTACAACGTTCCCATGATCAAGGCGCTGCGCCAGGCCGGGTACCAGGGCCACATCTACTCGCAGGCCTCGGGCATCCTGCCTGACGAGGCCGAGTCGCTCGGTTCGCTGGGCGAGGGCGTCCGCGTACCTTTCGTCGGTCAGCCCTCGAGCAATACCAGCAACCCGATCGTCGCCGAGATGGTGAACAGCGTGAACAAGTACGCGCCGGGAACCAAACTCGACGAGAGAGGTGCAGTTGGCTGGTCCGGGGTGTACCTGTTCGCGCATGTCATGGCGAAGGCGACCTCCTTCACCGGTCAAGACGTGATCAACGCCCTCAACGCGGTGAAAACACCCATCCAGGGCGGCGTCTTCGGTCCTTTCGTGGGCAGCGGAACCCCGTCATTTCCCCAGTACCCGCGCCTGTTCCACGCTTCCTTCCTGCCGGCCCAGGTGGAGTCCGGGAAGATCGTGCCGACCGGAAACTTCGTCGCAATCCCGGCGAGCATCCTCAAGCAGTAGGCCCAAACCGACCTGCCATGACCGATCACCAGGCCGCCGCGCGGAACGCCGTTTGCCCCGTGACCGGGTACCAGCAGCATTCCCTGGTCGGCAGGACACGAGCGCGGAGTATTCCGAAACCAATCACTGATTCTCAAAATCGGTACGCCTCACAGCCTTACCGGATTCCTCCGAGGACGCCCCGGCCTTCAGGCTGGGGAGGAATCGGACTCCTGCGCAGCAGGGCTGGGACAGCCGCATCGCCGCCAGGGCGATGCGACGTCCACCCCGTGCGGTGGCGAGGTAGGCCACCACGGCCATCGACGCTCAACTGTCACACCCCCCAGGTAGGTTGAGGAACATGACGACAGGGCCGCAAACGAGCGAGGATACCGGGCACGCCCGGTACACCTACCGTCTGCGCGTGTCGTCCACCGCCGGTGCGGCCCTGCTCGGGGAGTCGGCGCGGTGCCGGTGGATCTGGAACGAGTGTGTCGCCCGGTCGAAGAAGGCCTACACCGACGGGGAAAACTGCGGCCCGGCAGCCTTGGACAAGATGCTCACCCAGGGCCGGCGGGCCATCCCGTGGCTTGGAGAGGGCAGCAGCGTTCCGCAGCAGCAGGTCACCCGCGATTTCGGCAAGGCCCGCGCCAAGGCGCTCAAGGACATCCAGGACCGGCTGCCGATGCACCGCTGGGCCGGAATGCCCCGGTGGAAGAAGAAGCGTGAGGCGCTGCCGAGTCTGAACTACACCCGGCGTGGCTTCCGCCTCAGGGACGGGCGTCTGCACCTGGCGGGCGGGATCGTGCTGAGGGTGGTGTGGTCGCGGGATCTTCCGGCCGAGCCGTCCAGCGTGCGGGTCTATCAGGACAACATCGGGCACTGGTACTGCTCGTTCGTCGTTCCGGCCCACGTCGAGCCGCTGGCCGCCACGGGCCGGGTGATCGGGGTGGACTGGGGCGTCAAGGAGATCGCGACCACCACCAGCGACGGCCACGACCTGCCCCACCCCGGGCACGGCCACAAGAGCGCGGTGAAGTTGGCCCGCTACCAGCGGATGATGGCCCGCAGGAAAACCCCGAAGGGGCGGGCGGCCTCCAAAGGCTACCAGGCGGCGAAGAAGCAGGCCGCCAAGCTGCACCAGAAGGTCGCCCGGCAGCGCCAGGACACCGCCCGCACGTGGGCCAAGTCCGTTGCCCGTGACCACGACGCGATCGCGGTCGAGGACTTCAAGCCGAAATTCCTGGCCAAGACGTCCATGGCCCGCAAAGCCGCCGACGCCGCGATCGGCGCCGCGAAGGCGGCGCTGATCGAGATGGGCCGCAAGCACGGCCGGACCGTGCACCTCATCCACCCCGCGCACACCACCACAGACTGCGCACGGTGCGGAGCGAGAACCAAGCACGCACTGCCGCTGTCCGAACGAACCTATACCTGCAGCGGGTGCGGAACGGTCTCGCCCAGAGACAAGAACTCCGCGCGCGTGATGCTGGTCCGGGCTGGTCTGACCCCGGCTAGTGCTGATCGCGGAAGACCGGCCGGGGCGCCGCCCCCTCTGGCAGCGTGAGCTAGAAATCCCCGCTCAGCCCGAAGGAGAGAATCCCCTTCCCTTCAAGGCAGGGGAGCAGCCAACTCTATAGAACCGGAGGCCGGTCACGATGGAAACCGCAATTCGCACGTATGACCCATCGACAGTCGGCCGGGTCGTGCACGGTGTCGGTGCACTCGGCGAGGTACCCGCACTTCTGCGGGAAATCGGGAGCAAGCGGCTGGTGGTCGTGACCAGTAAGTCGATCATCGAGCGCACCGACTGGCTGGACCGGCTGGGCAAGCTGGTCGGTGACCGCCTTGCGGCCGTCGCCTCTCCGATCGGTCCGCATACCCCGGTGGCCGATGTCGCGGGCGTAGAGAAGACCAGCTCGGAAGTCGGAGCTGACGCGATATTGGCGTTCGGGGGATCGAGCGTCGCGGACGGGGCGAAGATCGCTGCACTGCGGCTCGGCGGCGCCACCTTGCAGACCGTCATCACCAACGGCGTCGTCGAATCAGCCGCCTCAGGGTTCACCGAGCGGCCAGTACCGCTCATCGTGGTTCCCACGACGCTCTCGGCGGGAGAGTACACGCACGGCGCTGGCATGATCGGGGACGGACACGGCGGGAAGATCGTGACGATGGACGACCGGATGCCGCCGTGGGCGGTCGTCCTCGATCCGGAAGTGACCCTGGCCACGCCTTCGGAGCTGTGGCTGTCCACTGGCGTCAAGGCTGTCGACCACGCCGCCGAGACGATATGGGGTGCCAAGTCGCATCCCATGGGAGACGCGATATCCAGCGCCGCGCTGCCTTTGCTTATCGAGTCCCTCACGATAACGGCAAGGAATCCAGAGGACTTGGATGCTCGCCTTCAGTCACAGCTGGCGGCCTGGATGTCCGTCGCGACCATGAAGAACACGTCGCTGCATCTGAGCCATATCCTCGAACACTGCATGGGTACCTACTGGCACCTCAGTCACGGCATCACCTCGTGCGTCGCGTTGCCCACTGTCATGGAATATCTGACCGGAGAAAGCCCGGCGAAGGTTGCCCGCGTCGCCCGTGCGCTCAAGCCCGATGCTGGGATCGCCTCGGACGATGAACACGTCGCTCGCGAGACGGCGCAGTGGCTACGGGAGTGGGTCGGACAGATCGGCCTGCCTGATCGGCTTCGCGACGTGGTACCTGATCGCAGTGGATTCGACGACGTCGCGCATCAGGCGGTCTTGGAACTGTCGGTCTTCGGTTACATTCCGGTCGGCGGAGCCGACACCATCAAGATGCTCCTGGACCGCATGTGGTGACTCGGCGGCGGCCGACATTGGCTTGAAACGGGGATCGTGATGAGGGCATCCCACGATCCGGTGTCGTGCGCATTACCGCTCGCAGGGCCGCGCCTGCGAGAAGAAAGGTGAACAACGTGGTCCCCACACTGCTCCGACGCCGGCGGTCCCGAAGTACCTCAGCCCGGGAGAGCACCCTCGCGCTGCCCCTCCCGCCCGACGCGGGCGCCGTCGTCCGCGAGATCGTCGACCCGACGGGCGCCCCGCTGCCGTTGACGGAGGTCGTCGTCACCGCCCTGGACACGAACCGCGTGTCACGGTCCGCGGCACGACCGACCCGTACGGTCTCTTCCTCACCGCGCTGCCCCCGGGCCGCTACAGCCTGCTGGCCACGGTGGAGGGGCTGCGGCCCCACCACGAGACGGTCGAGATAGCGGCCGGTGCGGTGGGAGCCATCGAGAGGATCTGGCTGGAGCCTGCCGAACATCAAGCGCTGCCGCAGCCAGGTGACTGGCTCTTCGACCCGCCGCACACGGCGATCCGGTTCATGGCCAAGCACGTCGGCATGGCTCATGTCCACGGCCGTTTCGATCGCTTCGACGGCGGTATCCAGATCGCTCACGACATGGCTCAGTCGCACGTCCGTCTCTGCATCGACGCCTCCAGCATCAACACCGGCAACCACACACGCGACAGCCATCTCCGCTCCGCCGACTTCCTGGACGTGGAGAATTGCCCATACATCGACTTCACGAGCACGCGCTTCGTGTACCGCGGTGCCAGCAAGTGGTCCCTGCTGGGCTCCCTGACGATGCACGACGTGAGCCGTTCGGTCGCACTGGACACGACGTACCTGGGCACGGTGCACGGCGGCTACGGCGAGGAACTTCGCTGCGCGGCCCAGGCCAAGGCGGAGCTGCACCGTGAGGACTTCACCCTCAACTGGCGCTCCAGGCTCGCCCGGGGAATCGCGGTGGTGGGCCCGACGATCCAGCTCGAGTTGGCCGTCCAGGCGATGTACCGGACCCACGACACGCCGACGCCGCCAGAGTAGTGATCGAGCGGGGTGTTCGCGGACCCCGTCACACGGACAGGGCGACGAGCGCCGCACCGCACGCCAGGCACACACCCGTCGCCGTCCACTGCCGTGGTCTCGGCGCGGTCGTAGTGCTTCGCGGTGGCCTTGTCCCAGGGCGGGCGGCAACAACTGGCATACAATGTGGGCTGGTTGAGCTTGATGGTGAGCAAGTAGTGAGCTGCGCGGCCCAGGAGATCTTCGGTCCTGTGCTGGCTGTGTGCTCGTTGTGTTGGAAAAGCTTTGATGGCCCTCCTGTCGGAGTGGCTGCGCGGATCGCGAGAGTTCTGCGCGTCAGGGAGACGGCGACGCCGCGGCGCCCAAAGGGCGTAGTCGGCCTCCGGCGCGGTATAGGGAACTTGGTAGGTCATGACCCACCGCTTGCTCGGTGACCGCTGCGGCTGCGATGACGGCGTCGAGGTCGATCCCGCTCGCGACGCCGCATCCGTCGAGCAGGTATACGAGTTCTTCGGTGGCGATGTTGCCGCTCGCGCCGGGCGCGAAGGGGCAGCCGCCGAGGCCGCCTACCGATGCGTCGAGTGAGGTCACGCCGGCCTGCAGCGCCACCAGGGCATTGGCGATCCCGGTTCCGCGAGTGTTGTGGAAGTGCACGCCGATGTCCTGGCCGTCGGCCACATGGCGCACTGCGTCCACCAGGTCAAGGACTCGCCGCGGGGTGGTGGTACCGATCGTGTCGCCGAGGCACAGGGAGTCGGCTCCGCGGCGCACCGCATCTTGGGCGACCTTGATCGTTCGAGACATGGGCGTGGGGCCGGTGAACGGGCAGTCCCACGCGGTCGCGATGATCACCTCGAGCATCCCGCCGGCAGCGTGGACCTGTTCGGCGACCTCGTTGACGAGGCTGATCGAATCTTCGGTGGATCTCCCGACGTTCACTCGGCTGTGCGCGTCGGCTGCCGATACTACGTATTCCAGATGCGTGACTCCGGCCCTCAGCGCCCGCACCGTGCCGCGCGGACTGGCGACGAGGGCCGACCAGGTGACCTGCGGCCAGCGGCCTAGCGTCTCGGCGACCTGCTCGGCGTCGGCGAGCGCGGGCACCGCCCGGGGCGACACGAAACTTGTTGCTTCGATCCGGCGGACACCAGTGGCCACGATGGCCTCGAGCATCGCGATCTTTTTCTCGGTGCTGATCGGCTGCTCGATCTGCAAACCGTCGCGTGGCCCGACCTCGCGAATACTCACCGCGTCGGGCAGGACAAGATCCCAGGCACCGGCGCGCCGGCCATGGATTGACGGGTTTCCCATCCTCGAGCGGCCTCCCGGACGTGGCCCGTCTTGGCGACGGGCCACGGTTTCCTACGTAAATCAAACAGTGCAAGATACCGTAGGGTTCAGCTGGCCGCCGTGTCAATGAACTACCGCGACTGCAGCCGGCCGCCGGAGGAGCAGACCAGCCGGGTAGACGAGGGGGACATCGATGTCTCAGCGGTCTTGGAACCGTCGTTGTTCGGTTAAGGGCATGCAGATCATCAACATGCTTTCTTGATCTTGCGGGGGTTAAGGAACGTCGCGACGTCGGATGGTGTGCGAAAGCGGGCGGTGGAGGCGCTGATGGGATGGTCGTGCGCTTCCAAGACGGGGGCGGACTTCCTGGTTCGCGCGGCTGATGGTTGGGGCGGTGACGCCGCAGCGTTGGCCGAGGAGGTCCATGCTGGCGAAGCTGCGCAGGTGGAGCATGGTGACCAGGATTCGCTCAGCTGGGGTGAGTTTGGCTTTGGCGCCTGTGCCGGGGGATACCAGGCGTTCGTGACCACGGCGAGTGCGAGGCACGTGCTCGCGTTGAAGCTCCAGTGCGGGAGTGTCAGTGTGTCGATGAGGTTGCTGAGTTGCTGGTGGGTCACGCCGGGGGTCCGCGAGGACCTGCGCGAGTGGAAGCTGACCCGCATCGTGTGGGTCGCCGACCGCGGCTTCGCCTCCCAGACCAACCGCCGCTTCCTGCAACGGGCCGGCGGCCACTACATCCTCGGCGAGAAGATCCGCTCCGGCTCGCCCGCCGCCCAGGCCGCCCTCTCCCGGCAGGGCCGCTACGCAACCGTCGCCGACAACATGCAGGTCAAACAGGTCCAACTCCTCGACACCGCAGACCGGTTCGTGATCTGCCACAACCCCGACCAGGCCACCCGGGACGCAGCCATCCGCACCGACCTCCTCGCCCAACTCGGCGAGGCCAACAAGGACACCGACAAGCTCAGCCCGACCAAGCGCGCCGAACTACGCGGCAGACTGTCCACCAAGCCCGGCCTGCACTGCTTCCTGCGAGTCACCCCGAATGGCCTACTGCGGATCGACAAGGCGGCGATCAAGGCCGAGGAGCGGATGGGCGGCAAGTTCCTTGTGCACTGCAGCGACCCGCACCTGTCCGCCGAGGACATGGCCCCCGGCTACAAGCAGCTCCTGGAAGTTGAACGCGGCTGGCGAGATATGAAAACGATCACTGATCTGCGGCCCGTCTACCACCGCAAGGAAGACCGGATACGCGGCCATGTCCTGCTCTGCTGGCTCGCGTTGCTACTGATCCGCATCGCGGAGACCACCTGCGACGACACCTGGCTCAACCTGCGCGAGGAACTCGAACGCACCCACTTCGGCACCTTCGCCGGCCCCGCCGGAACCTTCCGCCAGCGTACCGAGACCACCCCCGCCCAGCGCGTCATCCTCGCCAAGCTCGGCCTCACCGAGCCCAAGCACGTCATCATCTTGGAACCCGGCACAAGCGCCTGACCAGCACGAACGCCACCGCCTAGACACACGGCGATCCGGTGTGTGTTCACGCATACCCGCAGGCCGACCCATGTTCTCATGTAGCGCCACCGCAGCTGCGGAACTCAGGTCTTGCCGCGGCTGGGCGAGTGGTTGACCCAATTTTCGAACAGTGTTAGATTCCTGGAAGGCATCCCGGCGAATCGTTGGCTGCGCCGACTCACCCGGATCGGTGAGGTCCCGGCGGCCTCCGCGGGGGATCTACCGGTCTGTGCATTCGGTTGTGGATCGGCAATATCAGCGCGAACCGTGAGGATCATCGATGAGGGTTCGGGTTCACGAGGACAGGTGCCAGGGGCACGCCATGTGTGCCATCGCATGTCCGGGCGCGTTCGTTACCGACGAGAACTCCGGGCGCGCGCATGTCGTCAGCGAGGTCGTGCCTGCGGCCCTCGAGGACGACGTCCTGGTCGCCCGGGACAGCTGTCCGGAAGAGGCGATCCAGGTCTACTAACTGCCGTACCCGCCTGCGAGATGCAACCCGCCGCCATGCCGACGACACCAGAGATTCCAGGAGACACGATGGCGCAGGACCCGAACCGCGAATCAGGGTCCGGTCTGACAGGGGGTGGGCGATGACTATCCGGGAAGAAGAGCACCCAGATGGCGTCGTCGAGCTGATCATCGACGCCCCGCCGGTGAATGCACTAACGATCGCGGACCTTCGACTGCTCGCAGAAGTGCTTGATTCTTACTCCAGGCGGCCACAGGTCAACGCGGTTGTCCTCCGGGGTGAGGGTCGCGGCTTCGCGGCGGGCGGCGACGTGAAGGAGGTTCAGCGTATGGAGGGGCATCAGGGCATCCTTGGTCAAGCGTCGGCATCGCTTGCGGCGACCGTTGCACTGCACGAGTGCGCGGTACCCGTCATCGCTGCCGTACATGCCTACTGCATCGGGCTTGGCGTCCTTCTCGCCGGATCGTGTGATGCCGTCCTGTGCGCCCGGGATACGAAGTTCGTGCTCGCCGAGGTAGACAATGGCGCGGCAGGGGGAGCGATCCAGGCGAGCGGGCTCATGCCGGACAAGCGGCTGCGGGTAGCGATGCTCACCTGCGAGCCGGTCGCCGCCGAAGAGCTGCGACGCTATGGCTCTGTCTACGCGGTGGTCGACGGCGCAGACCTGCAAGGTGCTGCGCTCGACCTGGCCGCCCGCATCGCGGCCAAGCCTGGCCGGGCGGTGCGGGCGGCAAAGCTCGCCCTCAATGCGAGCACTGGCAGGCGGATTCGTGACAGGTACCGCCAGGAGCTGAGCTACACCTATGAGCTGAACCTGCTGGGTGACGCGGCGGCTGCCCGAGAGCAATTCGTGACGGGAGAACGTCCTGGGTATCAGGTCTGACTCTGTCCACGTGCCTCCGCTTGGCGCGAACCCCTGTTTCCCTGACCTGCATTGACGCTCCTGCGGGCCCCACCGCAAATTTGACGTAGACTTAACCAAGCATTGATTGATTAGGACGATCAGCGAGACGCGAGGCTCCGGCTTATCGCGCTGGCGTCAGGGAAGGTGAACAATGCAGGCCATCCCTCCGGTCGATGTACAGGAAGTAACCAGGCCCGTCGTCCAGTACGGGCATCTCGTCGATGCGCGGGACTGGGAGGGCATGGCGGCCATCTTCACCGGTGAAGCAACGATCGAGTGGGTCAACGACCAGGGCAGTATCAAACTTTCGATCACTGAGGTCCTGTCCAGGCTGGCAGTTTACGATCATCCTTCGGCCCATCACGCCACCAATGTCCTCACTGATGTCACAGATCAGGACACGGTCCGGGTGACCTCGAAAGGCTTGGCGATTGAACCGGATGGCCGGAGTTGGAGCGTGACCTACACCGACCTCGTCACGCGCACGCCCGCTGGCTGGCGGATCGCGCAGCGGGTCGTGCAGGAGCATCCGAGCCAAGCGCGCGAAGAGCGCGCCCGAGCCCGTCAGCAGCAACCGTGGCCCCCGGCCCGCCCAATCGAAGAGAGGCACAACGGACGATGACGACCGTTCCCAATGCTTTCATGGTGGACCAGGTGGGTATGTCTGTTCCGGGACAGGCCATCACGGCGGATCCTGAATTGGCTAGCAACCTCAGCGCCACCCTCGCCGACCGCGATCCCGAGCACCTGAGCGGGCGTGCCATTACGCCTATGTTCAACATTCTCCCGATCTACAGCTGCATGTTTCTCGCCGTCGACCTGGTGACGCCGGAGCAGGCCAGGCCGAAGATCGTCCATGGGGCGCACGACATCCGATTCGTGAACCCGATTCGGGTGGGCGCCACGCTGTCAGCGAGCGCGACTGTAGCCGGGGTGCGTCCGGTCCGGGCCGGAGCCGCGGTCTCCGTGCGGATACTGGTGAGCGACGACCGGGGTACGATCACCTCGGAGCAATGGGCGAGCGCCATCGTCAGGGGTGAGACGCTCGCCGGTGCCGTTGGCGCTAACGTTCCCGAAGTCGGCCTGAAGCCGGAGTCCGCACAGCCAGTGGAACGCACGGTACTCACGCCGTTGAACGCTGAGTTGCCGCGCCGCTTCGCTGACATCTCCAATGACCGGCATGCAATTCACCTTGACGATCTTGCCGCGCGTAGTGCCGGGTTCGACGGCGTGATCATGCACGGACTGTGCACGATGGGGTTGGTGTCGAGCGCGGTCGCCGAAACCGTCTGCCCCGGCCGTCCCGCTCGGCTTGCACGGCTTGCTGCTCGGTTCACGGCGCCCGCGTACCCCCGGGGAATCCTCACGACCACCGTCCGCGATCTCGGCGGCAGGCGACACGAGGTCACGGCCGTCTCTGCCGATGGCACGGCCGTCATCAGGAAGACGCTAGCCGAGGTAGCTGGCTAGCGCGCACGTCAGAGGGCGATACGTGAGCTGGCGTCCTGTCTAAAGCATGGTGCCGATGGCGGAGGTGGTTTGTGATGGTCGCGGAACTGAGGTCGGCCGACGCCGACGGTTCGGGCCCCGGCTGGGAGGAGCAGCTCGCCGTGCTGGAGTCGGTCGAGGATCGGGTGCTGTGGCTGTCCACCGCGATCATCGACCACGCCAACCGGGTGCGGGCCAACCCCTCGGGGCTGAAGGTGGGTGGCCATCAGGCGTCCAGCGCGTCGATGACCTCGATCATGACGGCGCTGTGGTTTCATGCACTGACCGCTCGAGACCGGGTGTCGGTCAAGCCCCACGCCTCACCGGTGCTGCATGCGATCAACTACCTGCTGGGCGAGCTGGACGAGTCCTATCTGACCACCCTGCGCGCCTTCGGAGGTCTGCAGA
Organism: Streptomyces sp. NPDC001156; assembly: GCF_053598275.1. NCBI lineage: Bacteria > Bacillati > Actinomycetota > Actinomycetes > Kitasatosporales > Streptomycetaceae > Streptomyces > Streptomyces sp. NPDC001156. The sequence continues at coordinate 46,440 of NZ_JBSFJX010000048.1, forward strand.
GCTATCCCAGCCGGTCCAAGGACCCGGATCCGGTCGACTACTCCACGGGTTCGGTCGGTATCGGCGCCACCGCGCCTGTGTGGGGTGCCCTCGCACGCCGCTATGTGGAGGGCCATTTCGGCGGTGCCGGTACGGGACGGCAGTATTCCCTGCTGGGCGACGCGGAGCTGGACGAGGGTGCGATCTGGGAGGCGATCCAGGACCCGATGGTGCCGAGCCTGGGCGAGGTGGTGTGGGTCGTCGACCTGAACCGGCAGTCCCTGGACCGAGTCGTCCCCGGTATTGCCGCGGACAAGCTGCGGGGCATGTTCGCCGCGGCCGGCTGGCAGGTGATCACCCTCAAGTACGGCCATCTGCTGCACGAGTTGTTCGTGCGGCCGGGCGGCGCGGCCCTGCGCGCCCGTATCGACGCCATGGGCAACCCCGAATACCAGCGCCTGCTGCGCTGCTCCGCCGGCGAGTTGCGCGAGCGCCTGCCCGGCACCGGCTCCACGGCCGGGCCGATCGCTGACCTCATCGCAACCCTGGACGATGCCTCGCTGCTGGCGGCGCTGCGCAACCTGGGCGGCCATGACATCGGGGCGCTGACGGACGCGTTCGACCGTGTCGATGACACCCGCCCGACCGTGATCTTTGCGTACACCGTCAAGGGCTCCGGGCTGCCCACCGAGGGCCACCCGCAAAACCACTCCTCGCTGCTGAGCGCCGACCAGATGAGGGCACTGGCCGATCGCCTGGGAACGGACCTTGACCACCCATGGGAGGTCTTCGCCGCCGACTCGCCGGAAGCGGGCCTGTGCGCGGCGGCCGCCACGCGGCTGCACCGCTCCGGACACGCATCGCGGCAGCCCCCGGCGGTCCCTGCCGACCTCGTCCGTCCGGCACCGACGGGCACCGGTAACACCCAACAGGCACTCGGTCGTGTCCTGCTAGACCTCACCCGCCGTGCACCCGAGGCGGCGAGCCGGATCGTCACCGTCAGCCCGGACGTCAGCTCCTCCACCAACCTCGGCGGCTGGCTCAATAAAGTCGGCGTGTGGTCGCCGACCGAGCGCCCCGACTGGTTCGCCGACGACGCCGAGACCATCCTGCACTGGCGGGAGAAGCCGACCGGTCAACATGTGGAGCTGGGCATCGCGGAGACCAACCTGGTCGGCATGCTGGGTGAGCTGGGCGCCACCTGGAGCCGCTGGGGCCAGCCACTGCTGCCGATCGGCGTCGTCTACGACCCCTTCGTCAACCGCGCCCTGGAACCGTGGTCGTTCGGCATCTACGCCGGCGGCCAGTCGATCCTGGTCGGCACCCCGTCCGGCGTCACACTCGCCCCGGAGGGCGGAGCGCATCAGTCGATCACCACCTCCTCGCTGGGCATCGAACAGCCCGGCTGCGTCACCTACGAGCCCGCATTCGCCATCGACACCGAATGGTGCCTGCTGGCCGCCCTCGGCAAACTCGGCCGCCCGGACGGGAGCTCGGCCTACCTGCGGCTGTCCACCCGGCCCGTCGACCAGTCCGCGGCCGCCGTGCCCAGCGACCCGGCCGCCCGCGAACGCCGCCGCCGGCACGTCACCGCCGGGGCCTACCGGCTGCGGCAGCACGAAAAGCCCGTGGTGACCCTCACCGCGATGGGCGCCCTGGTCCCCGAAGCCCTGGCCGCCGCCGACCGGCTCGCCGCCCTCGGCCACGGCGCCGACGTCGTCTGCGTGACCAGCCCGGACCTGCTCTTCCGAGCACTTCAAGCCCGCCGCGGCCTGTCGGACGACCCGACCTGGATCCTCGACCAGGTGTTCCCCGCCGACCGGGCCACGCCCCTCGTCACCGTCCTCGACAGCCACCCCCACACCCTGGCCTTCCTGAGCACGATCCACAACACGCCCACCACCACCCTCGGCGTGACCCGGTTCGGCCAGTCCGGGGCGATCGAGGACGTCTACCGCTACCACGGCATCGACACCGACAGCATCGTCACCGCCGCACTGGACCTCGTCGACTGACGAACGCGACTGCGGTGGAGGGAAGGCCACGCCAACGTCTGCGGAACCGATCCCGTGCCGCCCCTGGCCGCAGAAGGCCGCATCAGTTCCCGACTCCACGCAACTCGGGGCAGGCCGAGGACTCCAGGGAACCGGGGGGCAGCTCACCTCGACCGGCGCGACGACCGACGGGGTTTCGTTGTCTGTCATGTCCGTCCGTCCCGGCTGGCCAGGGGCCCAAGGCTGGGCCTCGGCCAGCCTGTCACATCACGGACTTACGCGATCTTTCGGACATGCTCGAGCGACCCGCGAAGTCCGGGTCTAGTTGTGGGTGAGGCCGTCACAGAGGGCGGTGAGGAGGCGGGTGAGGGTGGGTTCGAAGTCGATGCCGATGTGTGCGACGGTGGGTTCTTCCCGGTACAGCCGGGCGAGGCTTTCCCCGGGGTGGCCGGCCTGCCACAGCGGCGCGGTCAGGGCGATGGTGGCGATGACGAGTTCCCGGGCCTGACGGCGGTCGAGAGCGCTTGCCGTGTTGATGGCGCCGGTCAGGACCGCCGCGGCGTTGCCGGCGGCGTGTTTGAAGGTGCGGACGCGTTCGTAGGTGACCTCGCGTTCGAGGCTGAGGGTGACATGGGTGAGCAGGTCGCAGAACAGGGGACGCTCGGCGAGAGTCGCGACCAGCGTGCGTGTCAGCTCTGCGCAGGTCAGGTTGCTGCGGCGGGAGAGCTGCGCTGCGACGGCCCGTGACCAGTCGCCGTAACCCTCTTCGGCGAGGTTGAGCAGGATCTCCTCGCGAGAGGCGTAATAGCGGCGTACAGCCGAGACGTGGACGCCCGCGTGCTGGGCGATCGCGGTGAGGGTGACCCCACGTACGCCGTCGCGGGCGGCGAGGGCCCGTGCCGCCTCCATCAGGTCGGCGGCGCGCTGCGCCTTGTGCTCGGCGGAGTAGGCGCGCTGGAAGCCGGGCGTGGTCATGCCCAATATGGTAACGCAATCGGCATGCGTTGCCTAGTGGCCCCCATTTACAACGCAAAGCCATTGCGTTGACAACGCAATATGATTGCGTTATGTTTCCGGGGTCGCCACCGAAGAGGTGCCAGGGATGTCTCCTTTTGCGGGGCGATGGCCGCCCGGGCTGTGAAAGGTCCGCAGTGACGGCCGTAGGGAACCGACAAAGTACGGAGTGCACCATGCGTGCGATCACCATCAATGAATTCGGTGGGCCGCAGATTCTCACCGAGACGGAGCTTCCCGAGCCCCGGCCTGGCCCGGGCCAGCTCACCATCGACACCACCCACGCAGCGGTGGGCCTGGTGGACGTGTTCTTCCGCCGCGGGGACCTCGCCGGACGCCCCGACATGCCGCAGCCGCCCCTCGTGCCCGGTCTGGAGGCCGCCGGGACCGTCCGCGCGCTGGGCCCAGGGGTGACCGGGTTCCTGATCGGTGAGCCGGTGGTCACCCTGACGCAGATGAGCCTGGGCGGCTACGCCTCGGTGACCCTGGCCGACGTGGCCATGACCGTCTCCCTCGAGGGTTCCGGTGTGGACCCCGCGCAGGCCGTCTCGGCCTTGCCCAACGCCACCACCGCCTATCTGGCCCTCACCAGGGTGGCGCACCTCCAGAAGGGCGAGAGCGTGCTGGTGCACGGCGTGGCCGGGGGCCTGGCCGCCACCTTCCCCGCGGTCGCCCGGTCGCTGGGCGCCTCGCGCGTGTTCGGCACCGTCTCCTCGCGAGCCCGTATCAAGGACACTGAACATCTGGGTCTGGACGAGGTGTTCACCAGCGATCAGTTCGTCAAGGATCTGCACGGCCGGCTGGCCGACGTAGTCGTCGACCCGGTCGGCGGCGACGTACGCACCGCCAGCCTGGACGTCCTGGCCCAGCTCGGCCGCATCCTCCTGGTGGGCCATGCCGCCCGGACTCCTGACACCCCGCTCACCGGCGACGACCTGTGGCATCGAAACGCGGGCATGCTCGGCTTCGCGGTGGGCCCCTACCTCGCGGCCAACCCGGATGCCGCCCGGCCCGCCGCCGAGAAGGTCGTCGACCTCCTCGCCCGCGGAGAACTGACGCTGCGCGTGGACGAACTGCCCCTGTCCCAGGCCGCGGAGGCACACCGCCGCCTGGAGGCGCGCGAGGTCCCCGGACGCCTCGTCCTCACGATCTGACCAGCCCGTCCCGCCAACCGACACCTCCCTTCCGTTCCGGTGAGCGCGGCACCTACCCGGCAGCACATCACCGGCGAAGCGGTCTTCTCACGCTTCCGGAACGCCCCATCCCTTGCTGGGTACCGGGCCTTTAGACCCGCCGCGCCGGCGGCCTGCAGCACTCACCCGGTTTCTCGGCGCCGTGTGGCCTGCCCAGCGTTCAAGCCCGGTACCGACCTGAGTGCTTCTCTGCTCCGGTCCGCGCACGGCACCAAAGAATTCCCCGAACAACTGACAAGGAACAGTCATGTCTACAGACCTCGATATCCGCTACCTCCTCGACCGGATCGCTATCCAGGACATCATCGCGAAATACGGCTTGGGCCAGGACCTGCACCAGGGCAACAACAATGACCAGGACCTGATGGCCCAGTGGGCCGAGGTCTTCTCCCCGGACGCCGTCATCGATGCCTCCGATGTCGGCCAGAGCGCCGAGATCGGGCTCGAGGACTACATCGACTTCATGCGCGGCACCGACCGCAAGGGAACCGAGGGCCTGGGCAAGCTGTTCGGCCTGTGGCAGCACCGCGAGGGCTACGCCACCGTCACCCTCGACGGCGACACCGCGACAGCCACGTCCCCGTTCCTCCACACACACGAGACTCGCGACGGCCAGGCCAACGTCATCCACACCGGCCTGTGGCACGACCGCCTGGAGCGGCGCCCAGAGGGATGGCGAATCGACCACCGCCGTGTGGAGAACGGCTTCTTCCACACCTTCGCCCGCATCGACAACCCCCACGACCTGGTGGAGCGCTGACCCCACCGCCCCACCGGAAGAGCCAACCACCACGCTCTCTTCCGCCCGCAAAAGATTCAAGGACACCCTTCGTGAAGACCGTAAACCAGCACTTCATCAACGGACGCTTCGTCGACTCGCACGGCCAGGACACCGTCGATGTCCACAACCCCGCGACCGGTGAACTCATCGGCCGCTCGACCCTCGGTGACGAGGTCGACACCGAGCGGGCCATCGCGGCGGCCAAGGCCGCCTTCCCCGCCTGGTCCGCGACCACCCTGGAGGAACGCAAGGAGTACCTCCAGCGCATCGCAGACGCCCTGACTGAGCGCATGGACGAGCTGGTCGCGATGACCGTCGCCGAGTACGGCGCCCCCGTCTCCTTCGCCGGCTACATCGACAGCCAGGCCCGTGACTTCTTCCTCCTGGCCCAGGACGTCCTCAAGCCGGAGAACTTCGAGGAGAAGCACGGCAACGCCACCATCACCAAGGTGCCGGTCGGAGTGGCAGGTCTGCTCACCCCCTGGAACGGCAACCCTTGGTTCATTGCTGGGAAGACCGCCTCCGCGCTTGCCGCCGGCTGTACCGTCGTCATCAAGCCCAGTGAACTGAGCACGCTCGAAGCGCAGATCCTCATGGAGTGCTTCGAGAAGGCCGACCTGCCGCCCGGCGTCATCAACGTGGTCAACGGTCCCGGCCCGGTCGTCGGCAACACCATCACCCGCAGCCCCGACGTCCAGAAGATCTCCTTCACCGGCTCCACCAAGGTCGGCAAGCAGATCAACCACGACGCCACCGAAACGATGAAGCGCGTCACCCTCGAACTCGGCGGCAAGTCCCCCACGATCGTCCTCGACGACGCCGACATGAACAAGGCGATCCGGTTCGCCCTCACCGCCGGCCTGCTCAACACCGGCCAGGCATGCATCGCCGGAACCCGCATCCTCGTTCCCGAAAGCCGACTGGAGGAAGCCAAGACCGCCATCAAGTCCGGCATCCAGGCCCTGACGATAGGTGACCCGCACGCACCCGACACGGTCATCCAGCCGATGGTCTCCAAAGGACACTACGAGCGGGTGCAAAGCTACATCCGCAAGGGCATCGAGGAAGGCGCCGAGATCTTGGTCGGCGGCGAGGGCAAGCCCGAGGGCTACGAGGCGGGCAACTACGTGAAACCCACCGTCTTCGTCGGTGTCACCAACGACATGACCATCGCCCAGGAGGAGATCTTCGGCCCCGTCCTGTCCGTCATCACCTATCGCGACGACGAAGAAGCCATCGCCATCGCCAACGACGTCGAATACGGCCTACACGCCTACGTCTACGGCGAAGACCAGCAGCGCGCCCGCGCGGTCGCCGAGCGGATACTCGCTGGACGAGTGATGATCAACGAGCTGGTCGACGACCCCAGGAGCCCCTTCGGCGGCTTCAAGATGTCCGGCTTCGGCCGCGAGTTCGGCATCCACGGCCTCAACGCCTACCTCGAAACCCGCACCGTCTTCGCCAACTGACACCCACCCGGCGGCGCTGGTGCCAGTCCTCCGACGAGGGCTGACACCAGCACCGGCGCCTCGCTTCAGACACACAGCCGATGCCAGGCACACCAAAACGATGGCACGCGGGTGTCAGCGTGCTACCGGCCAGCCTTGCGTCCGGTCCGACGGCGCAAGCCCAGAGTCGGAAGGAGCGCTGGGAGTTCGCCGACACGGGAGAGACCCTAGTAGCGGGCGGCGCTATCCCCACCGACGGCTCTCCCCGGCTCGTCGCCTCCCGGCCACCACCCCGCTGCTCGGCGCGAACGGCGCTTCACGTCTCGGCGACGTCTCCGTGACGGACTGGACCCGCCTCGATGTCGACCTCAGCGGTGTGTTCTACGGCCTTGCGGCCGACTGCCGGCCGTTGCGCGCAACGGCGGCAGGATCATTGTCCCGTGAGCGAACGTCTGGCGCGTGGCGCATCGCGAAGCGCACCACAGCAGGCATACGCGATCGGGCCGGATTCCATTACCGTCCGTGAACCAGCGGCTGCACTCACCCTTTCCAGGTGGAGTCCTGGCCGGCAAGCCGGCCAGAGGTCGCGCATTCGCCGCAGAAGCGGCAACGGATCCGCTACCGCTGAGGCAATAGTCGAGGGCGGCCGCGAGGGCCGCGCGGTCCAGGATCCGCCCGGCGCCTCCTGCCGGTCCGACTGCTCGCGGCACACCAACCCTCCTCGGCCGGTCGGGGCCGCCGGCGACCCGGTCACCGCCCGGCGCCTCCGAGCCGTCTCCGGCGTCGCCTTGGCCGCCCGGCTGCGGATGACTGCCGATGGTGCGTGAATTCCGCCTGATACCCACCACAGTGACCCAAGGAGCATCCCGTGTCCTCCGAAGCCTTCTGCGCCACCGAGAGGCGCGTCTCGTTCCTGGCGGAGTTCGCCCGCAGCCCCATGACCGTCGGCGCGGTGACGCCCAGCGGCGCCGCTCTGGCCCGGGCCGTCACCGCCTCGATACCGCGGACTGGTAGTCCCGTGGTCGTCGAACTCGGCGCCGGGACCGGAGCATTCACCGAGCAGATCCAGCATCGACTCGGCGGGCGTGGCCATCACATTGCTGTGGAGATCAACGAAAGATTCGCCCGACGCCTGAACACCCGATTCCCGGCGGTGGACGTCGTGGCCGACGATGCCCGAAACGTGCCCGGTCTGCTGGCCGCACGTGGCCACCACTACGCGGACATCATCGTCAGCGGCCTGCCGTGGGCCGCGTTCGCCCCTGGCCTCCGGGATGACGTCCTCAGCGCCGTCGTCGGTGCGCTGGCCCCGCAAGGTGTGTTTACCACCTTCGCGTACAGCTACCTGCGCTGGGCGCCGCCAGCCCGGCGGCTGCGCCGATCGCTGGAGGGCGCCTTCGAGGAGGTCGTTCGGAGCCGGAACATCTGGGCGAACGTGCCTGCGGCGTTCGTCTACCACTGCCGCCGACCCACAGCCGCTCCGGAGAACACGCTGGGTTCGTCAGGACGTCCATGACAACGCGACAGGCGTGCTGACGGCGGACCATCACGCCGGGCTGGTTGTCGGCCCAGTCCGTGTCGCGTGCCAACTCCCGCAGCGCGGGTAGGGCCGTTGTCGGTCCGCTGGCCACGGTGGGGTTCAGTGCTCGTCGAGCATGCTGCGGGTCCGCGCTTACGACTCGGTCGGCGATAGCTGATCGCGGATAGGCCGTGACATGAGGACGGCCGCACGGCGGGGGAACCTCAGTCGTCGTCTGGGGTCAGGGGGAGTCCTTGCGCCAGACGTTCGTGACGAGCTCTCGCTGAGGCTCAATCACCGACGACCCGATACCGGTGCAGCACCCTGATCCACAGACACACGACGAAGCCCCGGCCGATCCCCGCCGGGGCTTCGTCGTGTCGTAGCGTCCGCCGCCTTGACATGGAGCAACGGCATCGCCGTCAGCGGCCCGCCGCAGGACCTCGCCCGCCGCCTCGAACAAGCCGCCGCCATCGCCCGAGCCGCCGCACGACTCCTTCAAGAACCGCTGCGCCATCTCCCCGACGGACTCGACCCCTGGGCCTGGATCGTCCTCGGCACCGACGTCGACTCCCCGGAGGAACACAACAACACCCTCTGCCGCACACCCGGCATCACCGTCGCAGACCCGCACCGCGTCACCTGCGGCGACTGCATCACCGTGTGGAACACCCGCTGGCACGGCGAGTTCGCCTTCCCCGTCACGCTGCGCATCCCCGACGACCCGGCCGACTGCCGGATCGGGGACCAGTTGCCGTACGCGTCCATCACCTGGATCGGCACCACCGACGACGGCAACGGGCAGGACCCGCTGCCCGACCCCGACGAGAACAACATCAGCTGGATCAGCGTCCGCGACAAGCACGGCCGCACCCACGCCGCCCAGTTCTCCGACTGCGTCCGCGTCGACCCCCCGGTCCAGCCCGAAGACGACAGCCCGCGCCGCCCGTTCGACGACCGCAACGGCCACTAACCCCCGGAACCGGCGCAGCCCCCGCACCCCCGCCGCCGCCGGGTGTGGGGGCTGCCGCGTTTGCGTCGCTAACCGGCCGTCCCGCCACTGTCCGTGCACGCCGAGCGCCGCCAGCACGGGGCCGACACCGACGAGAAGAGGGGCCACCGGCCATGCACCAGCCCGACCCGGACCACCGGCACGCCGCCGACACCGACGAGGTCACTCACGCCCGGGTCCACGTCCTCGGCCTGGACCCGGTCCCGCCGATCCGGATCAGCCACGACGACGACGGAACCGCCATCGTCCACGCCCGCTGCGCCTGCACCCGCATCGCCTACCTGGCCGCCCAGTTCGAGCACATCAGCCTCGCCGCCGACCAGTGGCTCGACCAGAACACCCGCCCGTGGCGGCTGTGCCCCACCTCCGAGACCCGTGTCACCACCCCCACCGCCCACGGCCGGATCACCGCCACCCACCGCAGCAGCGACGGCACCGCCCAGGTCGAGATCGAACAGGCCGACGGGCAGCGCACCACCGTCCCGCTCCACCAGGTCACCGCCCAGCCCTGACCCGCCGCCACACACACCGCGTCACCGTGCCTGGCCTGCCGCGACCCGTGCGGGCCGGGCGCGTTGGTTGCGCCGCTTGCCGTGCCGCGTACGACAGTGGCCTCAGCCGGGAACGCCCCGCACGAACCCCCTCCGTGCGCCGTGGCCTCCCGGCACCCCACTCATTCAGCGCCGCACCCCCACTGCGACAGCCCGCCCCCAACCGGTTGAAGGGACCCACCTGTGAACGGCAGCGACAACACGAACCCATCCGGGCTGAAGCAGTACCCGAAGCACATCCGGGCCGTGATCCGATCCGAAGCGGAGGTATGGCGCTACGGCGATGTCGCCTCCGCGCTCTCCTCGTTTGAGTCCACCGTCCAATGGGCGCGCGGCCTGAACCAGGAACAGCGCAAGTACCACGCCGCCGGCTACTGGTACACCAATCAGAACATGCACAGGGCTGCGGTCGGCGTCGTGCAGAAAGAGCTAGGCGACGCCCCCGACTGCGACAGCCACTTGTGCCCGACCGGCGCAAACTGCCACCCGAAGCCCACCGCGCCCGGCAAGCCGTAAGCCCACCCCCGGCCCACCGCCGGCCGCACCCGCCACCGCTGCGGGGTGAGCCCTACCCGGCCCCCCACCACGACCCGCCCCGGCGCGGTGGGCCCACGGGGGTTGCGCCGCTTGCCGTGCCGCGTACGACAGTGGGCTCGGCCGGGAACGCCCCGCACGAACCCCCTCTCGTGGCTGGCAGGCGCCCGGCCCGGCCGGACCGCGCAGTGCGGACCCCCTCCCTTTCCGCACCGCGCGGTCCGGCCCCACCCGCCCCGCCACACCGCCGCGCAGGAGAGGACACGCCATGAGGCACCCCTTCACAGGACTGGAAACCGTGACCGTCACCTACAAGGGCCGACGCCTTGGATACGTGGAAACCCACGGCCCCAACGGCCACTCGGCTGTGACGTCCAAGGGTGGACGCCTCAAGGCGCCGGGCGACCGGGGAGTGGGATTCTTCTTCCCGTCCGTGCGAGCGGCCCGCACCGCGCTGATCGAAAAGTTCCAGCGCTCCCCGTGGCCCACGATCCCCGCCCGGGCCACGCCGCCGGCGGGCCGTCCACGCCGCGCCTGAACCGACTGGCGGCCCCGGCACCCGCGTATCCG
>NZ_JBSFJX010000049.1:0-56107 GCF_053598275.1 Streptomyces sp. NPDC001156
GGGTTTACCAACAACGGCGCGGGGTGGAGCAGCTCGGTAGCTCGCTGGGCTCATAACCCAGAGGTCGCAGGTTCAAATCCTGTCCCCGCTACTGAAGTCGAGGGCCCGGATCCTGATCAAGGATCCGGGCCCTTCGCGTGCGCGCGCGACACGACGAGGCGTACATCGTGACCTGGCGACTCTCAGGAAGAGCAACCGGTTCCGGGGGGAGTTGGCCATTCTGTGTTTGACTTATCTCTCTGTGGGCATGTCGACAAAACGCTGAAGTGACCTCACTAGCTGCGGTATACCAGGTGTACCCGGGTAGCAGGTGGTGCGACGATGGACGTTATGGGGGAGAAGGCAGCTCTGTTCGAGTCGGGGCGAATTGTGCAGTCCGCCGATCGGGACGAGACCGGCGAGGCCGCCGAGGAGGCACGTCTGCGGTTCGCGGTCGAGGCCGGCGAGATCGAGGCGATGAGCGTCCTCGGGGCCATGCTGTTGCGCCGTGGTGATCTCGACGGCGCCGAGCCCCACTTGCGAGCCGCCACCGCCGTGGGTGACCGTGCCGCCGCCAACAACCTGGGTGTCCTTCTGCATCAGCGCGGCTACGCAGAGGAGGCCGCCGGCTGGTGGCGGATCGCTGCCGTGGCCGGTTCCGCCGCGGCCGCGCACGCGCTCGGGCGGCACCACCGCGAGCGGGGCGACGAGCCCGCGGCCGAGTACTGGCTGCGCCAGTCCGCCGAGCAGGGGCACACCCTCGGCGCCTATGCGCTGGCCGATCTGCTGGAGCACCGCGGTGACGAGACCGCGGAGCAGTGGATGCGGGCCGCCGCCGAGCGCGGGCACCGGGAGGCCGCCTACCGGCTGGCGCGCGCGCTCGACCGCAAGGCCCTGCACGAGCAGGAGGCCGGCGGTGACAACGGTGTCGAGTCGCCCGTCCTCGACGAGGCGGAGCAGTGGTACCGGCAGGCGGCGGCGCGCGGGCACCGGCGGGCCGCGCTGCACCTCGGGGCGATCCTGGAGAAGCGGGGCGCCCTGAAGGAAGCCGGGCGCTGGTACCTGACCAGCGCGAAGGACGGTGAGCCGAGAGCGGCCTGCGCGCTCGGCTTCCTGCTGCGGGACGCCGGGGACACCGAGAGCGCCGCCGTCTGGTGGCTGCGCGCCGCGCAGGAGGGGGACGGCAACGCGGCGAACGCCCTGGGCGCGCTGCACGCCGAGCGCGGTGAGACGCAGACCGCCGAGCGCTGGTACCGGGCCGCGATGGACGCGGGCGACGTCAACGGCGCCTACAACCTCGCCCTGCTCTGCGTCGAGCAGGGCCGGACCGCGCAGGCCGAGCAGTGGTACCGGCGGGCCGCGTACGCCGGGCACCGGGAGGCGGCGAACGCGCTCGCCATCCTGCTGCTCCAGGGCGGGGACACGACGGGCGCCGAGCCGTGGTTCTCCAAGGCCGCGGAGGCGGGCAGTGTGGACGCCGCGTTCAACCTCGGGATCCTCCATGCGGGCCGGAGCGACGACGAGGCGGCGCTCGGGTGGTACGAGCGGGCTGCTGCCTCCGGTCACACCGAGGCGGCGCTCCAGGTCGGGATGGCACGGCTGCGGGAGGGGGACGAGCTGACGGCCGAGCGGCATCTGCGGTGTGCCGCCGGGGGCGGGAGCGCGGAGGCCGCCTACCGGCTGGCCGCTCTGCTGGACGCCCGGCGGCCGCCGGCGCCCGCCCATGAGCTGGGTGAGCCGTCGCAGGAGAAGAGCGAGTGCGAGGAGTGGTACGAGCGGGCGGCGACGCAGGGGCACCGGCGGGCGCAGGTCCGGGTCGGGATGCTGGCCGCCCTGCGCGGCGATGTGGTGGAAGCGGCCCGGTGGTACCGCGAGGCGGCGGAGGGCGGGTCGCGCAACGGTGCGTTCAACCTGGGGCTGCTGCTGGCACGCGAGGGCAGCGAGCCGGAGGCCGCGCTGTGGTGGACGCGAGCGGCCGATGCGGGGCACGGCCGGGCGGCTCTGCGGCTGGCCCTCGTCTATGCGCGCCGGGGCGAGCTGGCGGAGGGGCAGCGGTGGGCCGACCGGGCGGTGTCGCTCGGACCGGCCGAGGTGTCCGAGCGTGCGGCACGGCTGCGGGACGCGCTGAAGCAGGAGCTGTCGGCCTGACAGGGGCCTTGATCGGCCCCTGTCCTTAAGCGATTTGCCTCTGTCCGCGTCATTGACGTAATGTTGCGTTCATCGACGCGGGGTGGAGCAGCTCGGTAGCTCGCTGGGCTCATAACCCAGAGGTCGCAGGTTCAAATCCTGTCCCCGCTACTGAAGGCTCAGGGCCGGAATCCTCAAGGATTCCGGCCCTGGCGCTTTGTGTACCCCCGTACGGCGGCGGAGCAGGCAGGCGTCGCGGGGTGGGCGGCCACACACGCGCCGGTCCGCCGGGCGCTCCGCACCCCACAAGCCCACGGCCTCGTACATACACGAAAGCCCCGGCACCTAGCAGGTGCCAGGGCTTTCGGACGATCTTGGTCAGCCAGCCGCGCAGTTCGGGCACAGGCCGCGGTACGTCACCTCGACGTCCGAGACCGTGAAGCCGAAGCGCTCCGATTCCGGGAGGTCGGTGAGCGGGTTCCCGTTCGGATGGACATCGCGGATCGAGCCGCAGCGGGCGCACACCAGATGGTGGTGCGGCCGGTGCGCATTGGGGTCGTACCGCTTGGCGCGCTTGTCCGTGGCGACCTCGAGCACCTCGCCGAGGGAGACCAGTTCGCCGAGCGTGTTGTAGACGGTCGCCCGGGAGATCTCCGGCAGCTTGGCGACGGCCCGGGCATGCACCTCGTCGGCTGTCAGGTGAACATGCTCGCCGTCGAGGACCTCGGCCACGACACGTCGCTGCGCGGTCATCCGCCATCCGCGTCCGCGCAGCCGTTCCAACAGGTCACTCATGGAACCCAGCTTAACAGCAAGCGGACCAGGTTCCGAATGGGTGTGACTTTGGATCTTTATTTGACTTAGACATTGTCCATTGTAGGATCGAGATCGACTTTAGCTCGGTAACAAGGTTAGTCAGATGTGACGCAGGAGGCCCACGTGACGCAGGGACCGCTTACGACGGAGTCCGGTGCTCCAGTAGCCGACAACCAGAACAGTGAGACCGCGGGCGTCGGAGGTCCGGTTCTCGTCCAGGACCAGCTCCTGCTGGAGAAGCTGGCCCACTTCAACCGTGAGCGCATTCCGGAGCGTGTGGTGCACGCCCGCGGCGCGGGCGCCTACGGCACCTTCACGGTCACCGCAGATGTCACCCGGTACACGCGTGCCAAGTTCCTCTCCGAGGTGGGCAAGCAGACCGAGACGTTTCTGCGCTTCTCCACCGTGGCCGGCAACCTCGGTGCCGCGGACGCCGTCCGCGACCCCCGCGGCTGGGCGCTGAAGTTCTACACCGAAGAGGGCAACTACGACCTCGTCGGCAACAACACTCCGGTGTTCTTCATCAAGGACGCCATCAAGTTCCCCGACTTCATCCACACCCAGAAGCGCGACCCGTACTCCGGCTCGCAGGAGGCGGACAACGTCTGGGACTTCTGGGGTCTGTCCCCCGAGTCCACCCATCAGGTGACCTGGCTGTTCGGCGACCGGGGCATCCCGGCCTCGTACCGACACATGAACGGCTACGGCTCGCACACCTACCAGTGGAACAACGAGGCCGGCGAGGTCTTCTGGGTCAAGTACCACTTCAAGACCGATCAGGGGATCAAGAACCTCACCCAGGCGGAGGCCAACAAGCTGGCCGGTGAAGACCCGGACTCCCACCAGCGCGACCTGCGCGAGGCCATCGAGCGGGGCGACTTCCCGAGCTGGACCGTGCAGGTCCAGATCATGCCGGCGGCCGACGCGGCGACCTACCGCTTCAACCCGTTCGACCTCACCAAGGTGTGGCCGCACGAGGACTACCCGCCGATCGAGATCGGCAAGCTGGAGCTCAACCGCAACCCGGAGAACATCTTCGCCGAGGTCGAGCAGTCGATCTTCAGCCCCGCGCACTTCGTGCCGGGCATCGGTCCCTCCCCGGACAAGATGCTCCAGGGCCGCCTCTTCGCGTACGGCGACGCCCACCGCTACCGCGTCGGGATCAACGCCGACCACCTGCCGGTGAACCGTCCGCACGCCGCCGAGGCGCGCACCCACTCCCGTGACGGCTTCCTCTACGACGGCCGCCACAAGGGCGCGAAGAACTACGAGCCGAACAGCTTCGGTGGCCCCTTCCAGACGGACTGTCCGCTGTGGCAGTCCTTCGACGGCTTCACGGCCGGCACCGGCGACCACGCGGCCCCGGTCCACGCCGAGGACAACGACTTCGTGCAGGCGGGCAACCTCTACCGCCTGATGTCCGAGGACGAGAAGGAGCGCCTGATCGGCAACCTGGCGGGCTTCATCGCCAAGGTCTCGCGCGACGACATCGCCGAGCGTGCGATCAAGAACTTCCGTCAGGCCGACGGAGACTTCGGCAAGCGCCTGGAAGCCGCAGTCCAGGCCCTGCGCGGCTGACCCGGGTTGGACCGCTTGCCGTAGGGGGACGGGCCGGAATCCCTGTGGGATTCCGGCCCCTCGCTTGCCCGCGGCTAGTGGGCCGTGGCCGGGACGCGCTCCCGGACCGGCGCCCAGCAGCGGATGATGTCGCGGACCGAGACGACGCCGACGACTTCGTCGCGATCCAGGACGATCAGATGCCGGAAGCCACCGTGAGCCATGGCGCGTGCGGCCTCTTCGAGGGTCCAGGTGGGCGTCGCGAACACGACGTCCGTGGTGGTGTGGGAGTGGGCCCGTTCGGTGTCCGGGTTCTGCCCGAGACCGACGGAATTGAGGATGTCGCGTTCGGTGAGGATCCCGAGGCCGCCCGCGTCCGGGTCGAGGACCACGGCCGCGCCGATACGGCGGGCGGACATCAGGGCTGCTGCCTGACGGAGGGTGTGTGCGGGGCCGATGGTGAGGACCAGCGTGCTCATGGCGTCGCGGACGAGCATGGGGCGGAGCCACCTCCTAGAAATGCACGCGAATGCACTGGCTCAGGGCTCCGGGTGCCGTCGACTGGCGCCCGTCGGTCGCCCCTGTGCAATGCTTCACAAATTCACAAGTGGGGGGACTTTCAGAGTTGCAGGCAAAGGGCGGGTCAACAAGAGGGCGCGCGTCGTGAGTTCAGGGGCGCCCGCGGTGCACGGGGACAGCCCTGATGCCTAGTACCGGTCGTTCAGGTAGTCGAGCAGGGTGTCGTGGAGCAGGCCGTTGGACGCGGCCGCGTTGCCACTGTGCGGGCCGGGGTGGCCGTCCAGGCCCGTGAAGGAGCCGCCGGACTCCGTGACGATGATCGCGTTCGCCGCCATGTCCCACAGCGACAGCTCCGGCTCCGCACAGATGTCGACCGAGCCCTCGGCGACCATCATGTACGGCCAGAAGTCGCCGTACCCGCGGGTGCGCCACACCGCGCGCGTGAGGTCCAGGAAGCCGCCCAGCCTGCCCTGCTCCTCCCAGCCCGACAGCGAGGAGTAGGCGAAGGACGCGTCCGACAGCTTGGAGACGCGCGAGACGCGCAGTCGGGACGCCGAGGACAGGCTGCGGCCCGTGAAGGCGCCGTGTCCCTTCGCGGCCCACCAGCGGCGGCCGAGGGCGGGGGCGGAGACCACGCCCACGACGGGCTGGTAGCCCCCCTCGCCCGCCTCCATGAGGGAGATCAGCGTCGCCCACACCGGCACACCGCGTACGTAGTTCTTGGTGCCGTCGATCGGGTCGACGACCCAGCGGCGCGGGCCCGTGCCCTCGATGCCGTACTCCTCGCCGAGGATCGCGTCGCGTGGCCGGGCGCGCTGCAACTGGCCCCGGATCAGCTCTTCGGCGCCCTTGTCGGCCTCGCTCACCGGCGTCATATCCGGTTTTGTCTCCACCTTGAGGTCGAGCGCCTTGAACCGGGCCATGGTCGCGGCATCGGCGGCGTCCGCGAGCACATGGGCGAGCCGCAGGTCATCGAGATAGTCGGGCATGACCGAACGGTATCGGCCCCTTCCGCGCGAGGGCCACACCGCCCGGCGGATCTTCGGGGGCGCGGGCATCTCGTCCGCCGGGACCGGCTGCCGTGGTGCGATCACCGCGCGCGATCCCCGGCGCACGCCCCGGGGAGCCGCCGCGAACCCTTGACAGTGCAGATATGCGCGTCAAATCTGTGCGTCAGAGCCGCCGGCCCCGAGGGAGGCGAGGATGCCTGCAGCGCGGGAATCGCTACTGGACGCCGCCTATATGGCCCTCCTGCGCCGCCCCTGGTCCACCGTGCGCATGGTCGACGTGGCGGCCATGGCCGGTGTCTCCCGCCAGACGCTGTACAACGAGTTCGGCAGCAAGGAGGGGCTCGCCCGGGCCCTGGTGCGTCGGGAGGCGGACGGCTACCTCGCCGGTGTCGATCGCGCCCTCGCCGCCCCCGCCGAGCCACGCGAACGGCTGACCGCGGCCGCCGTGTGGACCGCGTCGGCGGCCAGGGAGAACGTGCTCGTGCGCGCCATGCTCACCGGCTGCTGGAGCGAGCGGCTGCCCTCCCCGACGCTTTCCGCGGTCCCGTCCACCTCCGCGGTGCCCGCGCAGCGGCGGGCCGACGGACCGCTGCCGTCGCCCTCGGACTTCGTGGCGCTGTTCCGTGACCGGGCCGTCGCCGCGATCAACGGCCACGGCATGGGCAAGGAGGACGTCACGGAACTCGCCCGTGCCTGCGAGCTGGCCGTCCGGCTGTCCCTGTCCTGCGTGGCGGCTCCGCCGAGCGAGGGGAGCGGGGTGGCGGAACTGGTGCGATTCGCCCTGCCGAGGTCGGTACGGTGACGGCCCACTGCGGCGCCGGGCGTGGTCATGGGACTGGGCACGGATCGCCGGCGCCGGGCGGCGTCGCCACGGGGCCGGGGCCGTATGTCGAGCGGGGCCCAGCCTCTCGTGCGCGGCTGGGCCGCACGTCGAGCGGAACCTCGCACCCCCCACGCGGCGGAGCGCACATCGAGGGAAGCCCGCGCCCCGCGGCGGCGTTCCTCAGTGGGCCGAGCCCGAGAGTTGCAGGCCGATCACGCCCGCGATCACCAGGGTGATCGAGACGATCTTCAGCGTGGAGACCAGGTCGCCCAGGAAGACCATGCCGTAGATCGCCGTTCCGGCGGCGCCGATGCCCGTCCACACCGCGTAGGCCGGGCCCACGTCCAGCTTCTTCAGGGACAGGGTGAGCAGGCCGAAGCTGCCGAGCGCGAAGCAGCAGAACGCGACCGTGGGCCAGAGCCTGGTGAAACCGTGCGACAGCTTGAGGCAGACGGCGAATCCGGTCTCGAGGAGCCCGGCCACGATGACCAGCAGCCACGCCATGTGTCGTCCTCCCGCGTCCCCACGTCGACTGCTTCGTCCGGTCGGGTCTGGTCCGGTGCGAGGTAAGAATTTACCTGCCCGCTAGGCACCCAAACCCCGGGAGGTCAGTCCCCTTCCTTTCGCTCGCGGGTGGCGAGCAGTCTGCGCAGGGAGTACAGCCGCGCCGGATCCGCATGCCCCTCGGCCACCCATGCGTCCAGGGCGCAGTCCGGCTCGTCGTGGCTGCACGCGCGCGGGCAGTCCTCGGTGCCGGGCTCCAGGTCCGGGAAGGCGTGGATCACCCGGGACGGGTCGATGTGCGCGAGGCCGAAGGACCGTACGCCCGGGGTGTCGATGACCCAGCCGTCCGTCTCCGCCAGCGGCAGCGCGAGCGCGGAGGTCGTGGTGTGCCGCCCGCGGCCGGTCACGGCGTTGACATGGCCGGTCGTACGCCGGCGGTCGCCGGGCACCAGCGCGTTGACCAGCGTCGTCTTGCCCACGCCGGAGTGGCCGACGAAAGCGGTGACCTTGCCGTCCAGATGCTCGCGCACCCGGCCCGCGGCATCGCCGTTCTCCAGTTCCTCACGGCTGGTGACCACGTACGGGATGTCCAGGTCCCCGTACAGCTCCAGCAACTTGTCGGGCGGGGCGAGATCCGACTTCGTCATCACGAGGAGGGGTTCGAGGCCGCCGTCGTACGCCGCCACCAGACAGCGGTCGATCAGACGGGGCCGCGGCTCGGGGTCGGCGAGCGCGGTGACGATGGCCAGCTGATCGGCGTTGGCGACCACCACCCGCTCGAACGGATCGTCGTCGTCGGCCGTGCGGCGCAGGAGGGACGTGCGCTCCTCGATACGGACGATGCGGGCGAGCGTGTCCTTGGCACCGGACAGGTCGCCGACGAGGGCGACCCGGTCGCCGACCACGGCGGCCTTGCGGCCCAGTTCGCGGGCCTTCATCGCCATGACCGTGCGGTCGTCGACGAGGCAGGTCAGCCGGCCCCGGTCGACGGTGAGGACCATGCCCTCGGCCGCGTCCTCGTGCTTGGGCCGGATGTTCGTGCGCGGCCGGTTGCCCCTGCGGTTGGGGCGGGTGCGGATGTCGTCCTCGTCGGTGTGCTTGCCGTAGCGGCGCATGGTCCCAGTCCGCCCGTCAGTCCCCGAGCATCCCGGCCCACAGTTCGGGGAAGTCCGGCAGCGTCTTGGCCGTCGTCGCCACGTTCTCGATCTGCACACCGTCGACCGCCAAGCCGATGACCGCGGCCGCGGTCGCCATGCGGTGGTCGTCGTAGGTGTGGAAGACGCCGCCGTGCAGGCGGCGCGGGCGGATGTGCAGGCCGTCGGCGGTCTCGGTGACGTCGCCGCCCAGCTCGTTGATCTCCTTGGTGAGCGCGGCGAGGCGGTCCGTCTCGTGGAGGCGCAGATGGGCCACGCCGCGCAGCGTCGACGGGGAGTCGGCGAGGGCGGCGAGGGCCGCGATGCCCGGCGTCAGCTCCCCGACCTCCCCGAGGTCCACATCGATACCGTGAAGAGCACCCGAACCGGTGAATTCCAGGCCGCGCTCGGTCAGCACGCAGGAACCGCCCATCTCGGTGAAGATCTCCCGCAACCGGTCGCCGGGCTGGGTCGTACGGGCGGGCCAGTCGGGGATGACCACCTTGCCCCCGGTCACCAGGGCGGCCGCGAGGAAGGGCTGGGCGTTGGAGAGGTCCGGCTCGACCGTCAGGTCCCGGCCGAGCAGGGCGCCCGGCGTCACGCGCCAGACGTTGGGCTCGCCCCCGGACTCGGGCGTGTCGACCTGGGCGCCGATCGCGCGCAGCATGTCGACGGTCATCCGGATGTGGGGCATCGAGGGCAGCGTCGAACCGGTGTGGCGGACCTCCACACCTTGGTTGAACCGGGGTGCGGAGAGCAGCAGGGCGCTGACGAACTGGGATGACGAGGAGGCGTCGATCGACACCGGGCCGCCGTCCAGCGCGCCGCCCCCGTGTACGGTCAGCGGCAGCGTGCCGCGGCCGTCGTCGTCGATACGGGCGCCGAGGACCCGCAGAGCGTCGATCACACCGTCCAGGGGGCGCTCGTACGAGCGGGGGTCGCCGTCGAAGCGGACGGCGCCGTCGGCCAGTGCGGCCACCGGAGGCAGGAAGCGCATCACGGTGCCGGCGTTGCCGACGTCGATCGTGGCCGGGCCGTGCAGCGCGGCGGGGATCACCCGCCAGGTCTCGCCGGAGCCGTCGGGGCCGACCCCTTCCTCGATGCCGACGCCCATCGCGCGCAGGGCGGCGGCCATCAGGAGGGTGTCGCGTGAGCGCAGGGGACGGCGCAGCCAGCCCGGTTCGGAGGCGAGGGCGGCGAGGACGAGGGCGCGGTTGGTGACCGACTTGGACCCGGGCACGTGGACCGTCGCATCGACGGCTCCGCTCGCGTGCGGGGCGGGCCAGAGGGCGGTGTGCGCGGGGTTAACGGTCATGCGCCCCACTGTAGTGGCTGGCTCACGCCGGAGATCTTGATCAAAAGCGGCGAAACCTGAGCGAAATCGTTGTCTGATACCCCGGGCCGTAGACGCCGTGCATACATGCGCGAACACATGCGGTCACACCCGGGCGCGATCAGATCCGCAGCAGCCACTGACCGCCCCCCATCAGTGAGCACAGCGACACGACGTGGAACAGGAAGAGCCACAGGCCGGCCGGTACGTGGGTGAGCCGGGACAGCTGGTCCGCGTCCGAGTCCCCGGCGCCGCCACGGGACCGCTTGGCCTGCAGCTCGAAGGCTGGCCGTACGCCGCCGACCAGCAGGAACCACACCACTGCGTAGCCGAACGCCGCCTGCACCTGGGGACCGGTGAGCCATGACACCAGCACGAACATGCCGCCGGTCAGGAGCACAGTCAGCGCCCCGTACGCGTTGCGGATCATCACCAGCATGGCCACGAGCAGTGCCGTGGCCAGCCACAGGAGCATGGTGATGTGCCCGGCGGCGAGCAGCGCGGCACCGCCGAGGCCCAGGAGCGGGGGAGCGGTGTACCCGGCGGCGGCCGTCAGGATCATGCCGAGGCCGTACGGCTTGCCGCGACTCACGGTGAGGCCGCTGGTGTCGGAGTGGAGTCGGATGCCGGTGAGGGTGCGTCCGGTGAGCAGTGCGATCAGGCCGTGGCCGCCCTCGTGCGCGATGGTGATGGCATTGCGCGATATCCGCCACGCGCCATGCGGAACGACCACGGCCAGCGCGGCGACCAGGGTGGCGATCACGACCCACAGATCGGGGTCGGGCTGGCTCCCGAAGACCCTGTCCCAGAGGTCGGGCAGCGCGCTCAGCGAGGGCGAAGCGAGGGTGTGCATGGCGGTTGTCGGCTCCTGGGCTCTCGTCGGATCTGGCAGTGTGGCACGTATGTGCGGACGGTATGCAGCGAGTCGCAGGCCTGAGGATCTCGCAGGAATCTTTGAGATCGAGACGGGAGTCTCCCCTGCTCCGGCGGAGTCGGAGGCGCAGGGCGGGGAGCCCGGGGAGATCCTGGCACCCGACTACAACGTGGCTCCCACCAAGGAGGTCTACGCGGTCCTCGAGCGTCCCCTTAAGGACGCCGACGACAAGCGGCCGGTTCGCCAGCTGCGCAGGCTCAGGTGGGGCCTCGTCCCGTCCTGGGCGAAGTCGCCGGAGGGCGGCGCCCGGATGATCAACGCGCGTGCCGAGACGGTGCACGAGAAGCCGTCCTACCGCCGGGCCTTCGCCGCCCGGCGCTGCATCCTGCCCGCGGACGGTTACTACGAGTGGGTCACCGGCACGGAGGAACGCGAACTGGAGGCCGAGGGCAGGAAGAAGCGGCCGCGCAAGCAGCCGTACTTCGTGCTGCCCGCCGACGGCTCGGTCTTCGCGATGGCCGGTCTGTACGAGTTCTGGCGGGACAGGACCCTGCCCGACGACCATCCGCGGGCCTGGTGGGTGACCTGCTCGGTGATCACGACGGAAGCGGAGACGTCGCCGCTGGCCGTGGCCCCGGCCGAGGGGCCGCACTCGCTGTCCGACATCCACCCCCGGATGCCTCTGATGCTCACCCCGGACCGGTGGGACGCCTGGCTCGACCCCTCCCGCACGGACCCCGACGACCTGCGCTCCCTGCTGGACGCACCGCCGTCCGGTCTGATGCGCGCCTACCCGGTCTCCACGGCGGTCAGCAACGTCCGCAACAACGGCCCGGAGCTGCTCAAGGAGCTGGCGGGCCCCGAAGAGGGCACACTGTTCTGACGTGACGGATGTGACTGTTATGCCGGATGCGACGGAGAAGGTCGCAACCGAGGCCGGTACCGCGCGTGTCACCTGGTATACCGCCGAGCGGGCGAAGTTCGTCCTCGCCGTGAGCCATGGCGCAGGCGGGGGCATCGAGGCCGCCGACCTCCAGACGCTGGCCCGGGTCCTGCCCGGGCACGGCGTGAGCGTCGCCCTCGTGGAACAGCCCTGGCGCGTCGTCGGCAAGAAGGTGGCGCCCGCGCCGAAGACGCTGGACGAAGGCTGGCGCGGGGTGTGGCCGGTCCTCGGGAAGCCGGGACTGCCCGTGATCGCCGGTGGGCGCAGCGCCGGGGCCCGGGTCGCCTGCCGGACGGCCACCGAGCTCGGCGCACACGCCGTACTCGCGCTGAGTTTCCCCTTGCACCCGCCGGGCCGGCCCGAGAAGTCCCGCGAAGGCGAGCTGCTCGGCGCGGGTGTGCCCACGCTGGTCGTCCAGGGCGGCAACGACCCGTTCGGGAGGCCCGAGGAGTTCCCGCCCGGGCCGTACGAGATCGTCGAGGTGCCCCACGGCGATCACGGCCTCGCCGTCCCCAAGCGCGCCGGGATCAGCCGGGAGGAGGCGCTGGAGATCGTCGCCGACGCCGTGGTGAAGTGGATCGCGTCACTCGGGTGACGCCCGGGAATGCTGCGCGGCGGACCGATGTTGTGCGGACCAGACAGCACCCGACGGTGTTGCACCGCACGAACGAGAGGAAGTCCGCCGCATGGGTTCGACCATCTGCCCGAGCCGCAGCAGCAGCG
This sequence comes from Streptomyces sp. NPDC001156, assembly GCF_053598275.1. Taxonomy (NCBI): domain Bacteria; kingdom Bacillati; phylum Actinomycetota; class Actinomycetes; order Kitasatosporales; family Streptomycetaceae; genus Streptomyces; species Streptomyces sp. NPDC001156. The sequence continues at coordinate 12,342 of NZ_JBSFJX010000049.1, forward strand.
CTGACCTGGAGTGGACGGTGCTGCACGCGGCCAAGACCGCCCCTGTTCGAGCGGCGGCGGGTAAGGATGTTCGTCTATCCTCCGATTCAAGTGGGACCTCTTTCGGTCCTGCCACGTTGCTGGAGGAGGTGGGTCCGGTCACCGGTACCGACGCAGGGACCGACAACGGCCGGGCGGAGCAGCCCGAGGGCCGGGGCACGAGCGCGGAGTCGTCCGCGGCGCGCAGCGCGCGCTTCGAGCGGGACGCGCTCGAATTCCTCGATCAGATGTACTCCGCCGCATTGCGGATGACCCGCAATCCGGCGGACGCCGAGGACCTGGTCCAGGAGACGTACGCGAAGGCGTACGCGTCCTTCCACCAGTTCCGTGAGGGCACCAACCTCAAGGCCTGGCTGTACCGGATCCTCACCAACACCTTCATCAACTCGTACCGCAAGAAGCAGCGCGAACCCCAGCGCAGCGCCGCTGAGGAGATCGAGGACTGGCAGCTCGCCCGCGCCGAGTCGCACATGTCGACCGGTCTGCGCTCCGCCGAGTCGCAGGCGCTCGACCACCTGCCCGACTCGGACGTCAAGGAAGCGCTGCAGGCGATCCCCGAGGAATTTCGCATCGCCGTGTATCTCGCGGACGTAGAGGGCTTTGCGTACAAGGAGATCGCGGACATCATGGGGACACCCATCGGTACGGTGATGTCCCGGCTGCACCGGGGCCGCCGTCAACTGCGCGGCATGCTCGAGGACTACGCCCGCGAGCGCGGGCTCGTCCCGGCCGGCGCCGGAGAGTCGAACGAAGCGAAAGGTTCGGGCTCATGAGCTGCGGAGAGCCGCACGAGACGGACTGCAGTGAGGTCCTCAACCATCTCTACGAGTTCCTCGACAGTGAGATGCCGGACATGGACCGCACCAAGTTCCAGCAGCATTTCGAGGAATGCTCGCCGTGCCTGGAGAAGTACGGGCTCGAGCAGGCCGTGAAGAAGCTGGTCAAGCGGTGCTGCGGGCATGACGACGTGCCGACCGACCTCAGGGCGAAGGTCATGGGCCGTATCGATCTGATCCGCTCGGGTCAGACGGTGCCCGAGCACGATGTGACCGCGACGCCTCAGGAGTCCTGAACTCCAGTTCGGAAACTCCGGTCAATCGTCGGCGGCTTGTCACTCGAACGTGCTAATCCGCGTGCCATTGGCCTGCAGATACCACCAATGCCGCATTCCTGCCCTGCCCTCGCCTCTAGGCTCCGGAGCCTGAGAGGGGCATGACCGCCCCCGCCCGGTAGCGGGAGGGGCGCGGGATGCGGGGGAGGTGTGTCATGGGGCCGGTACGGCCGTGGGCACGGGTGTACGTGGGCTGTGTCGTCCTCGCCGCACTGGTGTGTGTGGCTCCGCTGGCGGACCTCTCGGTCGCCTGGTGGGCGATCGCCCTCCCTGCCGCGCTCTACGCCGGCTGCGAGCAGATCGTCCGGTGCCGACCGCTGAGCACCCGGGCTCCCGAAGGGCTCGGCACCTTCTTTCCCGTACTGCTCGCCGCGGCCTTTCTGCTGCCGCCACCGGCTGCCGCCCTGGTGCCGCTGCCCGGGGCCCTGCTGACCCGTGTCGGCGAGCGGCCGCCGTGGCTGCGCCGTGTCTGGCGGGCCGCCCAGCTCGTCCTGGCCGTGTGGGCGGCCTCGCGGGTGCACTGGGCGCTCGGCGGCCGGGACGCGGTTGCCGGCCCGCGCTTCCCGTACGCGCTCCTGACCGCGGGCGCGGCCGTGGTGGCGTTCTGCCTGACGCTGACCCTGCTGGACGGCGGGGTCCTGGCACTCGCCGAGGGGGTGCCGGCGCGCATGGCATGGCGCGGGCTGTTCCTGCGGTCGCTTGCCCCTGTCTCCGTGCACGGGCTCGCCGGGCTGATGATGGCCGTGCTGTGGCGCAGCCCGTTCGGGCCCGTCGCCGCCCTGCTCGTGCTACTCCCCATGTACGTGTCCTGCTGGGTCTTCGCCCAGTACCACCGGGAGCGGGCGGCCCACCAGGCCACGATCCGTGCGCTGGTGCAGGCAGTCGACATCAAGGACGGGTACACCCGCGGGCACAGCGAGCGGGTCGGACAGGCCTCCATGATGATCGCGCGTGAACTCGGCATGGACGACGACCGGGTGGAGGTCCTGCGGTTCGCCGGGATCCTGCACGATGTCGGCAAACTCGGCGTGCCCACACGGCTGTTGCGCAAGGACGGGCCGCTCACCCCTCAGGAGCGGCGGATCATCGAGCTGCACCCTGAGTACGGCCACGAGATGGTCCGCGGGATCGGGTTCCTCGGCGAGGCACGGTCCGCGATCCTCCACCACCACGAGCGGCTCGACGGCAGCGGATACCCGTACGGTCTCGTCGGCCACCAGATCCCGGAGCCTGCCCGGGTGGTGGCGGTGGCCGACGCCTTCGACGCGATGACATCGACCCGCTCGTACCGGCGCGCCCGCCCGGTCGGGGCGGCGCTGGAGGAGCTGGAGCGGTGTGCGGGGGCGCAGTTCGACCCCGCGATGGTGCGGGCACTGGTCCGCGCCCTCGGCCGGCACGGCTGGCATCCGGCGGTGACCGCGGACGAGGTGCGCGCCGCCGTGCCGCCGCCGGCCGCCGTGCCGACGGCCGGTGAGCCGGCCGGGCAGCGCCGCGGCGGGGGCGGCGCATGACCGTGGGCCGCCTCGTCCTCGTCCTGGCCCGTACGGCGGCCGCGCTCCTGGCCGCGGGCTCCCTCTGCCTCACGCTCTGGCGCGGTCTCGACGAACCCGCCGTCGCCCTCGCCTTCGGGGTGCTCGTCGCGGTGGGCGAGCTGTCCCGGTGGAGCGACAGCGACGAGCGGGAGTCCACTCCTCTCGGTGCGGCCGGTGCGCTGTCCTACGCCTTGCTCGGACAGAACGCCGGGCACCCCACCCACCACGGGGTGCAGCAGGTCGTCACGGTGGTCCTCGCCGCCTGTCTCGCGGGCTGCGTCCCGCACGTGGCCCGCGGCCGCGGGCCCACCGCCGACCACCTGACCCGCCGGCTGCTCACCGTGGGCTTCGCCACCGTCTGCTTCCAACCCCTCTACGCCCAGGGCAGGCTGCGCGACTGGAGCGGACCGGCGTACGCGCTCCTGCTCGTCGCGCTGCTCGTGCTCACGACCCTGTGCGACGCCGTGCTCGCCGCCGCGCTGGCGCACTCCAGGACCCGCTGGCCGTTCGGACCGCTGCTGCGCGACGAACTGCGGGCCAGAGTCGGCATCGGCTCGGCCGTCTGCGCGACCGGCGCGGTGATGTCCCTCGCGGTCGCGGTCGTGGGCCTGTGGGCGCTGCCGGTGTTCTCGCTGCCGCTGCTGCTCACCCAGCTCTCCTACCGGCGGTACGCGGCCGTGCGCACCACCTACCGGCAGACCATCGCCTCGCTGGCGCGGGCCACCGAGATCGCCGGGTACACACCTGCCGGGCACGCCCGCCGGGTGGCGGCGCTCAGCTGTGCGGTCGGCCGGGAACTGGGTCTGGCCGAACCGGAGCTGACCGTCCTGGAGTACGCGGCCCTCATGCACGACATCGGGCAGCTCAGTCTGATCGACCCGGTGCCGGCCGGTGCGACGGCCGCGCTGCCTACCGAGGAACAGCGGCGCATCGCGCTTCTGGGCGGGGCCGTCGTACGCCAGACCGGGGTGGACGCCGAGGTGGCGGTGGTCGTGGAACGGCAGGCGGATCCCTACCGGGAACAGCCGGTCAGCGCCAGAATCGTCCGGACCGTGAACGCGTACGAGGAGATGGCGCGGGAAGAAACGGGACCAGGCGGAGCGCTCAGAGCACTGGAGCGGCTGCGGCTCGGCTGTGCCCGCGACTACCAGCCGGAGGTCGTGGAGTCACTCGCCCGGGTGCTGCATCAAAGGGGCGGCGCGATGAGTGTCGCACCGGTCGTCTAGCGCCCGGGGTGCGCCTCGGGCAAGGGAGGCGGTGGAGCTTGCGCGGCCGGTCTGACCTCGGCGACTGCGGGGTAACCCATGGGTAATGAGCGCCCGTCCGGCCGTACGTGGTTGGATGCGAGAAGAGGGTGTTCGGGGGCACAGCTCGGTCCGTGGCCCCCGCGAACGGCGAGAAACCGGCAGGCGGGAATCGCAAGGGACTGGCAGGCGGGAATCGTGAGGATCTTCGGGAAGGGACGGCACCGGCCCTCCGCCTCCTGGCGGCAGGCCACCGACCGCGCGTTCACGCTGATCGGCGACGGCCGGTACGAGGACGCGGGAGCGCTGCTGACCCGTGCCGCGGACATGGAGCCGTGGCTGTCGGAGTCCTGGTTCAATCTCGCCCTGCTGCACAAGTTCCGCCACGACTGGGAGCAGGCCCGCACCGCGGGACTGCGCGCCGTGGCCCTGCTCGAGAAGGACACCGGGGCGCCCGACTGGTGGAACGTCGGCATCGCCGCCACAGCCTTGCAGGACTGGCCGCTGGCCCGCCGCGCCTGGCAGGCGTACGGCCTCAGGGTGCCCGGGGTCCCCACCCGGCCGAAGGCAGGGCTGGGAGCCGCCGGCTCCGACGAGCCCACCGGGATGGAGCTGGGCAGCGCCGCCGTACGGCTGTCGCCCGAAGGGGAAGCCGAGGTCGTGTGGGGGCGCAGGCTGGACCCCGCCCGCATCGAGGTGCTCTCCATCCCGCTGCCGTCCTCCGGGCGCCGCTGGGGTGAGGTCGTGCTGCACGACGGCGTCCCGCACGGCGAGCGCACGACGGCGGTGGGGCACGCCTACCCCGTCTTCGATGAGATCGAGCTGTGGGCGCCCTCGCCTGTGCCCACCTGGGTGGTCCTGCTGGAGGCCGCGACGGAGGAGGACCGGGACGCGCTGGAGCAACTGGCGGCCGACGCCGGGTTCGCCGCGGAGGACTGGTCGTCGTCCGTGCGGCTGCTGTGCCGTATGTGCTCCGAGTCCCGGATGCCGGCGGACGAGGGCGACGGCGAGCATCTCGACCCGCACGACCACAGTGAGCCGGGGCACCCGGGACCGCTGGGGCACCGCACGGCCGGGCAGCTGTGGGTGCCGGAGCGCGAGTGCGGCATCGCGGCGCCCGCCTCGCTGGTGCGCGGACTGCTCGACGGGTGGGTCGCGGACAGCCCGGACAGCCGGGACTGGCGGGACCTCGAAGAGGTCTGCTGAGGCGATATCCGGGCCCACGGTTCATGGGGAGGGCATCCGGCCGCGCCCCGTAGGCTGTACCCGCAGGTTTTCTCACAGGTTGCAGGAAGGCATACGTCGGTCATGGCGCAGCAGGACACCGATCAGCAGCACACGGGCGTTCTCCCCGTGGACGACGAGGGATTCGTCATCGACACGGAGGACACCGAGCAGCGTGAGGCCGCCTGGCGCGAGCGCGGCACCTCGCGGCCGATCACGGTCGTCGGCAATCCTGTGCTGCACAAGGAGTGCAAGGACGTCACCGAGTTCGGCGATGAACTGCAGCAGCTGGTCGCGGACATGTTCGCCAGCCAGCGCACCGCCGAGGGCGTGGGCCTGGCCGCCAACCAGATCGGCGTCGACCTGAAGGTCTTCGTCTACGACTGCCAGGACGACGAGGGCCTACGGCACGTCGGTGTGGTCTGCAACCCGAAGGTCGTCGACCTGCCCGCCGACAAGCGCCGGCTGGACGACAGCAACGAGGGCTGCCTGTCCGTCCCGACCGCGTACGCACCGCTCGCCCGCCCCGACTACGCCGAGGTGACCGGGCAGGACGAGAAGGGTAACCCGATCAAGGTGCGCGGCACCGGGTACTTCGCCCGGTGTTTGCAGCATGAGACAGATCACCTGTACGGGTACCTCTACATCGACCGGCTCTCCAAGCGCGAGCGCAAGGACGCCCTGCGGCAGATGGCCGAGAACGAGCCTCGCTACCCCGTGGTGGCCAACGACTGAAAGCCCTTGCTGACGATGCCCGGCCGGAGACCCCTTCGGCCGGGCGTCGTTCATGTGTGCGTCGGACATTCGATCCCTTGTGCGTATGAATTAACCCATATTCAGTCACGCAAGGCATGTTCTCGGCGTGGTAGGGCGTTCGTTGAAGCAAATCCGTTCCCAGATCGGTCAGTTGTAGTGCTGAATGGAAAGCGCGGGGATACGCAACGGCGCGCGCCCGGTACAGCGGAAGGGATGTCGCGCCACCGGCGGCTGAGAGGGGTTTGTTCGTGCGAGCTTTCCCACACAGCACTTCATCGACAACGACCGTGGTCGCGGTTCCACCGGCACTCTCCATGCCGGTCATCGAGGCCGCGTTTCCGCGTCGACTGCACCCGTATTGGCCCCGCCTGCAGGAGAAGACACGTACCTGGCTGCTGGAAAAGCGGCTCATGCCGGCGGACAAGGTCGAGGAATATGCCGACGGACTGTGCTACACGGACCTCATGGCGGGCTACTACCTCGGTGCCCCCGACCGGGTCCTGCAGGCGATCGCGGACTACAGCGCATGGTTCTTCGTCTGGGACGACCGTCACGACCGTGACATCGTCCACCGGCGGCCCGCCGCCTGGCGGCGGCTGAGGTTCCAGCTCCATGCGGCTCTGGACTCCCCCGAGGACCACCTGCATCACCCGGATCCCCTGGTGGCGGGGTTCGCGGACAGCATGGTGCGGCTGTACTCGTTCCTCGGCGACAGGTGGAACGCGCGCTTCGCCCGGCACTTCCACGCGGTGATCGACGCATACGACCGGGAGTACCGCAACCGCACCACCGGGACGGTCCCGACGGTCGAGGGCTATCTCGAGCTCCGGCGGCTCACCTTCGCGCACTGGATCTGGACCGATCTGCTCGAGCCGAGCGCGGGCTGTGAACTGCCCGACTCCGTGCGGAAACACCCCGCTTACCGGCGGGCGGCGCTGCTGAGCCAGGAATTCGCAGCCTGGTACAACGATCTGTGCTCGCTCCCCAAGGAAATTGCGGGGGACGAGGTCCACAATCTCGGAATCAGTCTCATTCACCACAAGGGGATGACGCTCGAAGAGGCCATCAGGGAAGTAAGGCGGCGGGTCGAGGAATGCGTATCGGAGTTCCTTGCCGCTGAAAAGGAGGCGCTGCGGCTCGCCGACTCGCTCGCGGACGGTACCGCGCGAGGAAAGGAATTAAGCGCCGCCGTGAAAGCGATCGTCGCAAACATGCGGAACTGGTTCAGCACCGTGTACTGGTTCCACCATGAGTCCGGCCGCTACATGGTCGACAACTGGGACGACCGCTCCACACCCCCGTATGTCGACAACGAAGCGGCAGGTGAGAAATGATCCTCGAATCAATCGGTTCGGAGGCCCCCGAGGCGGCGACGCCACCACGCGTTCCGCCGCTCGCCGCGGGCGGCGTCCCGTTCCTCGGACATGGCTGGAAGCTCTTCCGCGACCCGCTGGGCCTCCTCGGCAGGCTGCGGGACGACGGCGACGTCGTACGGCTGAAGCTCGGTCCGAAGGCGGTGTACGCGATCACCACCCCCGCGCTTGCAGGGGCCCTCGCGCTGAGCACCGACTTCCAGATAGGCGGTCCGCTGTGGGAGTCCCTCGAGGGCCTCCTCGGCAAGGAGGGTGTGGCCACCAGCAACGGGCCGCTGCACCAGCGCCAGCGGCGGGCGATCCAGCCCGCCTTCCGGCTGGAGTCCATCCCGGGCTACGGGCCGGTCATGGCGGAGGAGGCGCATGCGCTCGTGGAGCGCTGGAGGTCCGGCCGGACCGTGGACGTGACGACCGAGTCGTTCCGTGTGGCGGTGCGTGTGATCGCACGCTGTCTGATGCGCGGCAGCTACATGGACGAGCGGGCCGACCGCATCTGTACCGCGCTCGCCGCGCTCTTCAGCGGCATGTACCAGCGCATGGTCATACCGCTCGGGCCGCTGTACCGCCTGCCCCTTCCGGCCAATCGCGAATTCAACCGGGCGCTGGCCGATTTTCATCTCCTGGTCGACGAGATCATCGCCGCCCGCCGCGCATCCGGTCAAAAGCCGAACGATTTGCTGATGGCTTTGCTGGAGGCGAAGGACCACAACGGCGAGCCCATTGGGGAACAGGAGATCCATGACCAGGTCGTTGCCATAGTCACGGCCGGCAGCGAAACGGTGGGATCCATGGTCATGTCGCTCCTGCAAGTCCTCACGGACCACCCGGATCAAGCGGACAAGATCCGCGACGAGGTGAAAACCGTGACGGGTGACCGGCCGGTCGCATTCGAGAACGTACGGCAGCTGCCGTACACCGCGAATGTCATCGTCGAGACGATGCGTTTGCGTCCTGCCGTATGGATATTGACGCGGCGGGCGGTGGCCGACACCCAACTCGGCGGGTATCACATTCCGGCCGGAGCCGACGTCGTCTACAGTCCGTACGCGATCCAGCACGACGGGCGGTCCTACGAGCGGGTCGCGGAGTTCGACCCCGACCGCTGGCTCCCGGAGCGCGCCAAGAGCGTGCCGAAGTACGCGATGACCCCCTTCGGGGTCGGCAACCGCAAGTGCCCCGGGGACCACTTCTCGATGGCCGAGCTCACCCTGATCACGGCCGCGGTGGCATCCGCCTACCGTTTCGAGGAGGCGCCCGGCTCCGACCCGAGGCCGCGGATCGGCATCACACTCCGCCCGCGCCGGCTCCTGCTGAGGGCCCTGCCCAGGTGACGGTCCGGCGCACGTTCAGGCGGCCTGTGGGCCCCTGAACGTGCGCCGGTAGGCATGGGGCGTCGTGCTGAGCGCCCGGACGAACTGATGCCGCAGCGCCGCCGCCGTGCCGAAGCCGGTGCGATCGGCGATCGTGTCCATCGTCTCGTCGGTCTGCTCCAGCAACTCCTGGGCCAGCAGCACACGTTGACGCAGGATCCAGCGGTACGGGGTGGTGCCGGTCTCCTGCTGGAAACGGCGGGCGAAGGTACGCGGGGACATATGGGCGCGGGCCGCGAGCTGTTCCACGGTCACCTCCTGGTCCAGGTGCCGCTCCATCCACACGAGCACCTCGGCCACCGTGTCGCACTGCGACCGCGGCAGAGGCCTTTCGATGTACTGGGCCTGGCCTCCGTCGCGGTGCGGCGGCACCACCATCCGGCGGGCGATCTTGTTGGCGACCTCCGGGCCCTGCTCCTTGCGCACGATGTGCAGGCAGGCGTCGATGCCGGCGGCGGTGCCGGCCGAGGTGATCACCGGGTCCTCGTCGACGTAGAGCACGTCCGGCTCGACGACGGCCTGGGGGAAGCGCCGGGCGAGGGCGTCGGCGTGCCGCCAGTGCACGGCGCAGCGCCGCCCGTCCAGCAGCCCGGCGGCCCCCAGCACGAAGACGCCAGAGCAGACGCTGAGCACCCTGGCGCCGCGCTCGGCGGCCCGGCGCAGCGCGTCGAGCAGTTCGGGCGGATACGTGCGGTCCGCATAGGTGTCCCCGGCCGGCACGGCGATGAGGTCGGCTTCCTCCAGCCGCTCCAGGCCGTGCGGCGTGGACACGGTGAATCCGCAGTGGGTGCCGAGCGAGGGCCCCTCGGCCGAGGCGACCGCGAAGTCGTAGACCGGTAGGCCCTCGTCGCTGCGGTCGATGCCGAACACCTCGCACACGACGCCGAGTTCGAAGGGATGCACACCGTCGAGGAGGATGGCGGCCACGTTCTGCAGCATGCCATCAGTGTGCCTCGGAAGTGGCAGCAATTCGAGGGTGCACGGCAGTCCTGCCACTGACGGTAAGGAGCATTCGGCGCGACAGTGGTGTCCATGAATACGGCACAGGCACAGGCCCTGATCGGAATGCTCACCGTCGTGGGGATCCTCGTCCTCCTGGCACTCCCGTCACTGATCGGCATCGCGCACGAGCGGCGCGTCGACCGACGGATCCGGAAGGCCCAGGAGGCATGGGAGAAAGAGGCGGCTCAGAAGTCCTCGTCCAGGTCGACGGTGCCCTCCACCGCCACCTGGTACGCCGAGGGACGCCGCTCGAAGAAGTTGGTCAGCTCCTGAACCCCCTGCAACTCCATGAAGGAGAAGGGGTTCTCGGAGCCGTACACCGGGGCGAAGCCGAGGCGCGTGAGGCGCTGGTCGGCGACGCACTCCAGGTACTGCCGCATGGAGTCGGTGTTCATGCCGGGGAGGCCGTCACCGCACAGGTCGCGCGCGAACTGCAGCTCGGCCGCGACGGCTTCCCGCAGCATGGCGGTGACCTGCTCCTGGAGCTCGTCGTCGAAGAGGTCCGGCTCCTCCTTGCGTACGGTGTCGACCACGTCGAAGGCGAAGCTCATGTGCATCGTCTCGTCCCGGAACACCCAGTTGGTGCCGGTGGCCAGACCGTGCAGCAGGCCCCGGCTGCGGAACCAGTAGACATACGCGAAGGCGCCGTAGAAGAAGAGGCCCTCGATGCATGCGGCGAAGCAGATGAGGTTGAGCAGGAAGCGGCGCCGGTCGGACTTCGTCTCGAGCCGGTCGATCCGCTCCACCGAGTCCATCCACGTGAAGCAGAACTCGGCCTTGTCCCGGATGGCGGGGATGTTCTCGACGGCCGCGAAGGCCGCGGCACGGTCCTCCGGATCGGGCAGGTAGGTGTCGAGCAGCGTCAGATAGAACTGGACGTGCACGGCCTCCTCGAACAGCTGGCGCGACAGATACAGGCGCGCCTCGGGGGAGTTGATGTGCTTGTAGAGCGTCAGCACGAGGTTGTTCGCCACGATCGAGTCGCCCGTGGCGAAGAAGGCCACCAGACGGCCGATCATGTGCTGCTCGCCCGGCGTGAGCTTGGCGAGGTCGGCCACGTCCGAGTGGAGGTCCACCTCCTCCACGGTCCAGGTGTTCTTGATGGCGTCCCGGTAGCGCTCGTAGAAGTCCGGGTAGCGCATGGGGCGCAGGGTCAGTTCGAAGCCGGGGTCCAGCAGGTTCTGGTCAGTCATGGCAGTGGGCGCGCGAAGCGCCGTCCTCCAGGGGTGGTGATCGGGTGGCGGGCGGGAACTACTGGCAGGCCTCGCAGGACTCGGGGTTCTCGAGGGAGCAGGCGACGGCGTCGGGGTCGGCGACCTGCTGGACGGGAATGGCCGGCTGCGCCTGGGCGGCACGGGCGATCCGGGTCGCCGGGCGGGAGCGCAGGTAGTACGTCGTCTTCAGGCCCTGCTTCCAGGCGTAGGCGTACATCGAGGAGAGCTTGCCGATCGTCGGCGTCTCCATGAAGAGGTTCAGGGACTGCGCCTGGTCCAGGAACGGGGTCCGCGCGGCGGCCATGTCGATCAGACCGCGCTGCGGGATCTCCCACGCCGTGCGGTACAGCCGGCGTACCTCCTCCGGGATCCAGCGGAAGTCCTGCACCGAACCGCTCGAGTCGCGCAGCGCCTCCCGGGTGCGGGCGTCCCAGACGCCGAGCTCCTTGAGGTCCTGCACCAGGTACGAGTTGACCTGGAGGAACTCGCCGGACAGCGTCTCGCGCTTGAACAGGTTGGAGACCTGCGGCTCGATGCACTCGTAGACGCCCGCGATGGAGGCGATGGTGGCGGTCGGGGCGATCGCCAGGAGCAGCGAGTTGCGCATGCCGACGGCGGCGACCCGCTCGCGCAGTGCCGCCCAACGCTCCGGCCAGGCGCGCTTCACGTCGTAGTGGTCCGGGTGCAGCACACCCCGGGCGGTGCGGGTCTTCTCCCACGCCGGAAGAGGCCCGTTGCGCTCGGCGAGGTCGGCGGAGGCCTCGTAGGCGGCGAGCATGATGCGCTCGGCGATCCTGGTGGACAGGCCCTTCGCCTCGGCGGAGTCGAAGGGCAGACGCAGCCGGAAGAAGACGTCCTGAAGACCCATCACACCGAGGCCGACGGGACGCCACTTGGCGTTGGAACGGCCGGCCTGCTCCGTCGGGTAGAAGTTGATGTCGACGACACGGTCGAGGAAGGTGACGGCGGTGCGGACCGTCTCGTCCAGCCGCTCCCAGTCGATGTCGTTCCCGGTGACGAAGGCGCCCAGGTTGACCGACCCCAGGTTGCAGACCGCCGTCTCCCCGTCGTCCGTGACCTCCAGGATCTCCGTGCAGAGGTTGGAGGAGTGGATGACGTGGCCCGGCTCGGCCGTCTGGTTGGCGGTGCGGTTGGCCGCGTCCTTGAAGGTCATCCAGCCGTTGCCGGTCTGCGCGAGGGTGCGCATCATCCGGCCGTACAGATCACGGGCGGGCATCGTCTTCTTCGCCAGGCCCGCCGCCTCGGCCTCGCGGTAGGCGGCGTCGAACTCCTCGCCCCACAGGTCGACCAGCTCGGGCACGTCGGACGGGGAGAACAGGGACCACCGTCCGTCCGCATCGACGCGGCGCATGAACTCGTCCGGGACCCAGTGCGCGAGGTTCAGGTTGTGGGTCCGGCGGGCGTCCTCGCCGGTGTTGTCGCGCAGCTCCAGGAACTCCTCGATGTCCGAGTGCCAGGTCTCCAGGTAGACGGCGGCTGCTCCCTTGCGGCGGCCGCCCTGGTTCACCGCGGCGACCGAGGCGTCGAGGGTCTTCAGGAACGGGACGATGCCGTTGGAGTGCCCGTTCGTGCCGCGGATGAGGGAGCCGCGGGAACGGATGCGGGAGTACGAAAGACCGATGCCCCCGGCGTGCTTGGAGAGGCGGGCGACCTGGTGGTAGCGGTCGTAGAGGGAGTCCAGCTCGTCCTTCGGGGAGTCGAGGAGGTAGCAGGACGACATCTGCGGGTGCCGGGTGCCCGAGTTGAAGAGCGTGGGGGAGGAGGGCAGGTAGTCCAGGCGGCTCATGAGCCCGTAGAGAGCCGCCACTTCGTCGACCGCCCGCGCCGTGTCGTCCTCCGCGAGCCCGGCGGCCACCCGCAGCATGAAGTGCTGAGGTGTCTCGATGACCTTGCGGGTGATCGGGTGCCGCAGCAGGTAGCGGCTGTGCAGCGTGCGCAGCCCGAAGTAGCCGAAGCGGTCGTCGGCGGCCCGGTCGACGAGAGCGTCGAGACGGCCGGCGTGCAGGCGTACGAACGCGGCGGTCCGGTCGGCGATCAGGCCCTCCCGGTGGCCGACGGCGACGGACCGGGTGAAGGACGTGACGCCCTGCGAGGCGGCCTCGGCCCGGATGCCGATCGTCAGCAGACGGGCGGCCAGCTTCGAATAGGCGGGGTCCTCCGAGATCAGGCCGGCGGCCGCTTCGGTGGCCAGCTCGCGCAACTCCGCGTCGTCGGCCTGCGCGGACCGGCCCCGCAGCGCGGCGGCGGCGACCCGGCCGGGGTCGGCGTCGGGGAGGTCGGCGGTCAGCTCGGTCAGGGTCCGCAGCAGCGTGGCCCCGGGACCGTCGGTTCCGTCGGTCTGGACCGGGATCACTGAAGCCGGATCGGCTGGCGCGATGGTCACGTGTGGCTCTCCCTCGCTCGGCGCGGGGCCTTGAGGAGGGCAGGGGGCAGCTCACGAGCGCGCACGGCGTCGCGTCCACCGGCCCATTCCACGAGGCCCGGACGTCTGGCGCCCGGGCCGGACGGCCGGGCGCACTGTCGGCAGGTCCTCGGACTGACGCTCGTGCGTGCACGCAGGTGCGAACACACACAAGTACACCGTTGCGGGACAGTTCCGGATTCGCACCGGATTCCCCTGCGGCGACAGCGAGCATGAGCATACATCTTGTGCCGGGTTTCGGTGCTACCCCCAGATGTTGTGCCGCGCTGATGTCACAGTGTCAACTCGTAGGTGAGGAGAGTGATGTCGTCCAGCTGCGGCAGGGGATTCCAGTCGCGGCCGGGGGTGCGGACGAAGCCGAGCCGTTCGTAGATCCGGTGGGCGGAGCGCATGCTGCGCTGGGTCGACAGGACGACGCGCACGCAGCCTTCCGTGGCCCGGGCGCGGTCGACGCAGGCGCGGACCAGAGCCTCGCCGACGCCCCGGCCGCGGGCGCCGTGCGCGACCGCCAGCATGCGGATCTCGGCCTCGCCGACGCCCGCGATGTCGGCCATGAGGCCGCCGGACGGGACGAAGGTCACGCCGCCGAGCACACTGCCGTCCCGGGCCGCGACCAGCACGTCGGCGGCCGCGGCCCGCTTGCCGACGTCTCTCAGCTCGCCCAGATACTCGTCGCTCTCCCCGAAGTCGAGGAGCCCGTCATGGAGATAGGCCTGGGCGGTGATGTCGCCGAGGGTGTCGTACTCGTCGGGGGCCGCCCGCCGGATCACGAAGTCCATGGGCCGAGTGTGCCGGACGGGTACGGCAACGGGCCGCCGGATTTTCTCCGGCGGCCCGTGGAGCACCAGTGCCTAGTGGGATGCGCCGGCCGTCGCCGGCGGCAGCTCCACCTCCACTCCGGGGTCGCCGGCGTCCGCCGTGTAGTCGTCCGGCTTCGTCTCGTCGACGCCCGCCGGGGCCTTCACGGCCTTCAGGACGAAGGTCAGGACCACCGTGACGACGATGTTCATCACGAAGGCCGTCAGACCGATGTAGCCGATCTCACCGATCCCCGGGATCTCCTTCGCGGAGCCGCCGAAGTGCTTCTGGGTCGGGGAGGCGACGCCGTAGGCCGCGAGCGTGCCGTAGACCATGCCGACCGCCCAGCCCGCGAGCAGCGCCCAGCGGTGGAACCAGCGCGTGAACAGACCGCCGACCATGGCCGGGAAGGTCTGCAGGATCCAGATGCCGCCGAGCAACTGGAAGTTGATCGCCACCGTCTTGTCCATGGTCAGGACGAAGACCAGGGCGCCCACCTTCACCAGCAGCGACACGATCTTGGAGACCCTGGTCTCCTCCTTCGGTGTCGCGTCCGGCTTGATGAAGTCCTTGTAGATGTTGCGCGTGAACAGGTTCGCGGCGGCGATGGACATGATGGCCGCCGGGACGAGCGCGCCGATGCCGATGGCCGCGAACGCCACGCCCGCGAACCAGTCCGGGAACATGTTCTCGAACAGCTGCGGGATCGCCAGCTGCCCGTTCTGCACCTTGATCCCGGCCGCGATCGCCATGAAGCCGAGCAGCGCCAGCAGGCCCAGCATCAGCGAGTACAGCGGCAGGATCGTGGTGTTGCGGCGGATCACCTCACGGCTGCGCGAGGAGAGCGTCGCCGTGATCGAGTGCGGATACATGAACAGCGCCATCGCCGAGCCCAGCGCGAGCGTCGCGTACGTCCACTGGCCCGCCTCCGGCGGCGCGAGCGCCCCGCGCGGCTTGCCCGTCGCCGGGTTCGTCTGCGCGAACGCATGGCCCGCCTTCGCGAAGATGTCGTCGAAGCCGCCCAGCTTGATCGGGATGTAGATGATCGCCACCGCGATGACGATGTAGATCAGGGTGTCCTTCACGAACGCGATCAGGGCGGGCGCCCTGAGGCCCGAGGAGTAGGTGTACGCCGCCAGGACGCCGAAGGCGATCAGCAGCGGTAGGTCCTTCACGAACCAGTTCGTGTTGTCGCCGCCGCCCACACCCATCACGTCCAGCACGGCCTGGATGCCGACCAGCTGGAGCGCGATGTACGGCATCGTCGCCAGGATGCCGGTGACGGCCACCGCGAGCGACAGGCCCTTCGAGCCGAAGCGGCCGCGGACGAAGTCCGAGGTCGTCACGTATCCGTGCCGGTGCGACACCGACCACAGCCGGGGCAGGAAGGTGAAGATCAGCGGGTAGACGATGATCGTGTACGGCACCGCGAAGAAGCCCGCGGCGCCGGCCGCGTAGATCGCCGCCGGGACGGCGACGAAGGTGTAGGCGGTGTACAGGTCGCCGCCGAGCAGGAACCAGGTGATCCAGGTACCGAACGACCGGCCGCCGAGTCCCCACTCGTCGAGGCTGTGCTCGTTGTCCGCCCTGCGCCAGCGCGCCGCCAGGAAGCCCACGACGGTGACGGCCAGGAAGAAGAAGATGAAGACGCCGAGTGCGACGCCGTTCACGCCGTCCTTCATTCCGCCGCACCTCCCTTCCGGTCGGCACGGCCGCGCTGGTCGCGCTGCCACAGCTGGTAGGCGGTCATCGTCAGCGCCGTGGAGATCAGCACCCACAGCATCTGGTACCAGTAGAAGAACGGGATGCCGATGAACGCCGGGTCGGTCTTGGCATAGGAGCCGACCCACAGCATCGCTACGAAGGGTGCTACAAGGCACAGCGCGATGACGACGCGTAGGGGCGTCACCACCGGCGCTCTGGTCGAATCAGACCGATCGGACATCTAGCGGCTCCGTCCCCTCACTGATCACCGATGTAATGCGCAGGCAATGTAGGTGACGCGTCACGGAAGCGGAAGCCCCAGTTCGTATATCGGTATCCCGCCGTTTCCGCACCGCCCCGGCGAAGACCACCCCGCGGTGATCCGGACGGGCCGGGAGCGGGCGGTGCGTCCGGACCGCGAGGACACGACCGGACCGTCGAGCCGGTGACGGCGGCGAGGGCGGCCAAGGACCGAGCGGGCGCGGTACGCACGGGGGTGCCTCCCGTCCATGCGACGACGCAAGGACCGTAGAGCAGGAGGAGCGGTCGCGCCACACCGCGCGCACGGCCCAGGGCGACTTATTCCTGCGGCCGCTTGAGCCGCGCGACGAACTTGTACCGGTCTCCCCGGTAGACCGACCGCACCCACTCCACCGGGTTTCCGTCCCGGTCCAGCGAGTGTCGGGAGAGCATCAGCATCGGCAGGCCCACGTCGGTGCCGAGCAGGCCGGCCTCGCGCGGCGTCGCCAGCGACGTCTCGATGGTCTCCTCGGCCTCGGCGAGGTGGACGTCGTACACCTCCGCGAGCGCGGTGTAGAGGGAGGTGTACTTCACCAGTGACCGGCGCAGCGCCGGGAAGCGCTTCGCGGACAGATGCGTGGTCTCGATCGCCATCGGTTCGCCGCTCGCCAGCCGCAGCCGTTCGATGCGCAGCACCCGGCCGCCGGCCGAGATGTCGAGCAGCCCGGCGAGGGAGTCGTCGGCGGTGATGTAGCCGATGTCCAGCAACTGTGAGGTCGGTTCGAGGCCCTGGGCGCGCATGTCCTCGGTGTAGGAGGTGAGTTGCAGCGCCTGCGAGACCTTGGGCTTGGCGACGAACGTGCCCTTGCCCTGGATGCGCTCGAGCCGCCCCTCGACGACCAGCTCCTGCAGGGCCTGGCGCACGGTCGTGCGCGAGGTGTCGAACTCCGCGGCCAGGGTGCGCTCGGGGGGCACGGGAGTACCGGGCGGCAGCGTCTCCGTCATGTCGAGCAGATGCTTCTTCAGGCGGTAGTACTTGGGCACGCGCGCGGTGCGGACGGTCGCCCCGCCCTCGTTCTCCGCACTGCTGACGTCGGCGCTCATGCTCTGCCTTCCCGGCTCCGGATGCCGAAGCGACCGGCAGCTGCCGGTCACGGCTCACCATCGTGGCACGGCCTGACGGGGGATTCCCCCGCACGCTCCGTGATCCCCGTCCTGCGGCCGGGGATCCCCTCTGTATACCGTCGGGTCCCCCTCTGGTCTAGTCCACCAAGTCCAAGTGGTCCAGTCGGGCGGAGCGGAAGTGGTCTACCCGATTTCGCTGGGTTCCTACTTAAAGGTCGTTGCATATGTAGGTCCCATAACGGAGCCCCTGAGGGCCGTGAACTCCCTTGACACACCTATTGGTCTGGGCCAAGCTTCCCGCACTGGTCTACACCATTGGTCCAGGTCCCGGCCCCACGGGCGGTACTCGTCGTCAGTCGCCGCGGGGACAAGGGGGGTTGGTGGCATCCCTGAGGAGGATGGCGTGAAGCGCAAGCTGATAGCCGCGATCGGAATCGCGGGCATGATGGTCTCCATCGCGGCGTGCGGGGACGGTGGCAGCAAGTCCGGAGGCTCGGACAAGGGGGCGGACGCCAAGGAGCTCACCGTCTGGCTCACGGTCGACGCTCAGAACAACTGGCCCGCGCTGGTGAAGGCCGCCGACGACGCGGTGGTCAAGAAGCACCCCGGCCTCAAGATCAAGCACGAGTACTACGGCTGGCCGGACAAGAACACCAAGCTCGACGCGGTCCTCGCCACCGACAAGGCCCCCGACGTGGTCGAGATGGGCAACACCGAGATGCTCGGCTACATGGTCAAGGGCGCCTTCGCCCCCGTCGAGCCCTCCACGTTCGACAACTCCGGTGAGTGGCTGGACGGCCTGAAGGCCTCGGTGACCTATGAGGGCAAGACGTACGGCGTGCCCTACTACGCCGGCGGCCGGGTCGCCAACTGGCGCAAGGACGTCGCCGCCTCGGTCGGCGTCAAGACGCCGCCGACGACGTACCAGGAGCTGACCGCCGACCTGGACAAGATCCAGAAGAAGGAGGGCGCCAAGTTCAACGCCTGGTACCAGCCGACGCGCGACTGGTACGCGGCGATGTCCTTCGTCTACGACGCGGGCGGCTCGATCGCCAAGGAGGAGGGCGGCCAGTGGAAGGCCAACCTCTCCTCGCCGGAGTCCCTCAAGGGCCTCAACGAGTTCAAGACGATCCTCGACAAGTACATGCACGGTGACAAGACCAAGGACGAGTCCGACCGTTACATCGTCTACGGCCAGGGCAAGTCCGCCATGATCTTCGGTGCCGCCTGGGAGGGCGCTACCGCGGCCGACCCGAAGAACGACAAGACCGGCAAGCTGAAGGACAACCTCGAGAACTTCGTGATGCCCGGTCCGTCCGGCAAGAACATCCCGGTGTTCCTCGGCGGTTCGGATCTCGCGATCCCGGTGAAGTCCAAGGCGCAGTCGGTGGCCGCCGAGTGGATCAACGCGTTCACCGGCTCCGAGGGCCAGAAGGGCCTGATGGCCAAGGGCAACCTGCCCAACAACAAGACCGACCTCGCCACGCTGAAGAACGACCCGGCGACGGCGGTCCCGGCCACGGCGGCCGAGTCCAACTGGTTCGTCCCGATGGCGCCGGGCTGGGGCCAGGTCGAGAAGGCGCAGATCCTGCAGACCATGCTGCAGAACATCGGCACCGGCAAGCAGTCGGTCGAGGCCGCCGCGAAGGACGCGGACGCCGCGATCGACAAGGTCATCAACACCAAGTGACCTGAGTGCAGGGCCCCGTGACCCCCGAGGGTAGGCGGGGCGGGGCCCTGCTTCTCGCACGACCGCACGGCGGCATCCCCCATGCGGGCGTGCGGTGTTCCGCCTTCGTACGACCGTGCGGGGCTTCGCCCTTGTACGACCTGAGGGACCCTCAAGGAGCGCGCGATGAGTGCCGCAGACACGACCACCCACGCCAAGGTGCCGCCGCCGCGGCCGGCGCCGCCACCGGGCATCCCGGCGAAACCACGCGGACAGCGGACGCCGCGCGGGACCGCCACCCCCTGGGCGCTGCTCGCCCCCTGTCTGCTGATCCTCGCCCTGGTGATGGGGTATCCGCTGGTCCGCCTGGTGACCCTCTCCTTCCAGAAGTTCGGCCAGTCGCAGCTGTGGGGCTTCCAGCCCGCCGAGTCGGTGGGCTTCGCCAACTTCTCCCAGGTGCTCGGCGACAGCGAGTTCTGGGCGGTGGTGGTGCGCACGATCGTGTTCGCCGCCGGCTCGGTGATCTTCACCATGGTCCTCGGCATGCTGATCGCGCTGCTGCTCCAGCGAGTGTCCGGCTGGGTGAAGACGATGGTCAACATTGTGCTGGTGGCCAGCTGGGGCATGCCGATCATCGTCGCCACCACGGTCTTCAAGTGGCTCTTCGACTCGGACTACGGCATCCTCAACGCGTTGCTGAGCAAGCTGCCCGGAGTGGAGCTGATCGGGCACAACTGGTTCGCGAGCGGGCCGCAGGGCCTCGCCGTGATCATGCTCCTCGTGGTGTGGGGCGCGGTGCCGTTCGTCGTCATCACGCTCTCCGCCGGCCTGACCCAGGTGCCCAAGGAGCTGGAGGAAGCGGCCCGTCTGGACGGTGCGACCGGGTGGGGTGTCTTCCGCCATGTCACCCTGCCGATCCTCAAGCCGATCATCGTGATGCTCACCACCCTCTCAGTGATCTGGGACATGGGCGTCTTCCCGCAGGTCTTCGTGATGCGCAACGGTCATCCGGAGCCGGAGTTCCAGTTGCTCCAGACCTATTCCTACGACCGCGCGTTCGTGGTCAACGACTACGCGCAGGGTTCGGCGATCGCCCTGCTGACCGTGCTGCTGCTGCTCGGTGTGGTCGCCGTGTACATGCGTCAGATGCTGAAGATCGGAGAGGTCGAATGAGCGCCATCGCGACCGGGGGGCGCCGCCGCCCGACGTCCCGGCTCGGCTGGAACCTTCTCGGCCTGTTCGTCTTCGTCACCGCGGGCTTCCCCGTCTACTGGATGGTCGACACGGCCTTCAAACCGGCCAAGGACGCCATCGACCCGGATCCCAGCCTGCTGCCCACGGGTGTCACCCTGGCCAACTTCCGCCGGGCGCTGGACATCGCCGACTTCTGGGGGCCGGTCGGCCGCAGCCTGATCGTGTCGCTGTCCGTCGTCGCCATCGGCATCGTCGTCGGCATGCTGGCCGCGCTCGCCATCTCCCGCTTCGCCTTCCGCGGCCGGAAGATCGTGATCGTGGGCATCCTGGCGGTCCAGATGGTCCCGGCGGTGTCCATGATCATCCCGGTCTTCCTGCTCCTTAATGACCTGGGCCAGTACGACAAGCTGACAGGTCTGATCATCACCTACCTCACCTTCATCCTCCCGTTCACGGTGTGGACGCTGCGCGGGTTCGTCGTCAACATCCCGCGCGAACTGGAGGAGGCGGCGATGGTGGACGGCTGCTCGCGCACCGGAGCCTTCCTGCGCGTGGTCTTCCCGCTGCTCGCCCCCGGCCTGGTCGCCACCTCGGTCTACGGCTTCATTCAGGCGTGGAACGAGTACCTGTACGCCCTGATGCTGATGAGCCAGGAGAACCAGACCGCGACTGTCTGGCTCGGCAACTTCACCACCAAGCACGGCACCGAGTACGCGCCGATGATGGCCGGCTCCACGATGATGGCGGTGCCGATCGTCATTCTCTTCCTCCTCGTCCAGCGCAAGATGGCCGCGGGCCTCACCGCGGGCGCCGTGAAGGGATAACGCCACCCGATGACGACATTCGCCAGCGGTACCGACACCCTGACGCGAGACGCGCTGACGGTCCTCCAGCCCGGCTTCACCGGCACCACGGCCCCCGACTGGCTGCTGCGCCGTATCGGCGAGGGCCTGGCGTCCGTGGGCCTGTTCGGCCGCAACATCGCCTCACCGGAACAACTCGACGCCCTGACCGCCCAGTTGCGCGCCGAACGTAACGACGTCATTGTCGCGATCGACGAGGAGGGGGGCGATGTCACCCGCCTGGAGGTCAGGACGGGTTCCTCCTTCCCGGGCAACCACGCCCTCGGCGCGGTGGACGACGTGGAGCTGACCCGCGAGGTGGCCCGTGAACTCGGCCGCCGGCTCGCGGAGTGCGGGGTCAACCTCAACTGGGCGCCCTCCGCCGACGTGAACTCCAATCCTGCCAACCCGGTGATCGGCGTCCGGTCCTTCGGCGCCGACACCGCACTGGTGGCCCGGCACACCGCCGCATACGTCACCGGACTCCAGTCGGCCGGCGTCGCGGCCTGCACCAAGCACTTCCCCGGCCACGGCGACACGGCGGTCGACTCCCACCACGCGCTGCCCCGGATCGACGCGGAGGTGTCCACGGTCCAGGAGCGCGAACTGGCGCCGTTCCGCGCGGCGATCGCCGCCGGCACCCGCGCGGTGATGAGCGCTCACATCCTGGTCCCGGCACTGGACCCGGACCACCCGGCAACGTTGTCCCGGAGCGTCCTGAGCGACCTGTTGCGCGGCGGACTCGGCTACGACGGGCTGATCGTCACCGACGGCATGGAGATGCGGGCGATCGCGGGGACGTACGGGATCGAGCGTGGCAGCGTCCTCGCCGTCGCGGCCGGCGCGGACGCCATCTGTGTGGGCGGCGGCCTCGCCGACGACGAGACGGTACGGCGTCTGCGGGACGCCCTGGTCACCGCCGTGCGCTCGGGAGAACTGGCCGAGGAACGGCTCGCCGAGGCGGCGGACCGTGTGCGGGCGCTGGCGCGGTGGACGGCGCAGGCGGGAGCGAAGGACGTCGCCGCCCTGCCGGGCGCCCGTGCGGACATCGGTCTGCTGGCGGCCCGGCGTGCGCTGACGGTGACCGGCGCGGAGGACTTCACCCCGCTCACCGAGCCCCCCTACGTCGCCGCTCTCACCCCCGTCGCCAACATCGCGGTGGGCGAGGAGACTCCGTGGGGCGTGGCGGCGGAACTGGGCCGACTGCTTCCGGGCACCGAGACCGGCAGCTTCGCGGGGGAGGCAGCGGGGCGGGAGGCCCTGGAGGCCGCCGGGGGCCGGCGGATCGTGGCGGTGGTCCGGGACGAACACCGCCACCCCTGGATGGCCGGGGCCCTCGACACACTCCTCGGGTCACGTCCGGACACGATCGTGGTCGAGATGGGCGTCCCCCAGGCCGCTCCCCGCAGTGCCCTGCACATCGCCACCCACGGGGCGGCGCGGGTGTGCGGCCGGGCGGCGGCGGAGGTCCTCGCGGGCGCGTAGCCGCTGATCCGAAGGCCCCGGCCACCCCTCTCGGGGGCCGGGGCCTTCGGCGTACCGGGCGGGCTAGATGCCCTGCCAGGCGGGCTTGTTGGCGTAGGTGTGGCGGAAGTAGCCGGCGAGCTTCAGCTTGGACGCCGCGGCCTCGTCGGCGACGACCGTCGCGTGCGGGTGGAGCTGGAGCGCGGACGCCGGGCAGATCGCGGCGACGGGGCCCTCGACGGTCGCGGCGACCGCGTCCGCCTTGCCCTCGCCGGTGGCGAGGAGCACGAGGTGCCGTGCCTCCAGGATGGTCCCGATGCCCTGGGTGATCACGTGATGCGGCACCTGGTCGATGTCGCCGTCGAAGAAGCGCGCGTTGTCGATCCGGGTCTGCTCGGTCAGCGTCTTGATCCTGGTGCGCGAGGCGAGCGAGGAGCACGGCTCGTTGAACCCGATGTGCCCGTCGGTGCCGATACCGAGCAACTGCAGGTCCACGCCGCCGGCCGCGGCGAGCGCCCGGTCGTAGGCCTCGCACGCCGCCTGCACGTCCTCGGCGGTGCCGTCCGGTCCCATGAAGGCGTCCATGCCGATGCCGAGCGGCTCCAGCACCTCGCGCCTGAGCACCGAGCGGTAGGACTCGGGATGCTCGGCCGGCAGCCCCACGTATTCGTCGAGCTGTGCGATCCGCGCCCGCGAGGCGTCCACGGCACCGGAGCGCACCTCGGCAGCCAGCGCCTCGTAGACGGGCAGCGGGGTCGAGCCGGTGGCCACCCCGAGCACGGCGTCGGGCTTGCGCCGGAGCAGCTGCGCCACGGCCTCGGCGATGAGTGCGCCACCTGCCTTGGCATCCGGAACGATGACAACTTCCACGCTGGGCCTGCCGATCTGAAGAGGGCTCGCCGGGGAACCGAGGGGAAAACAATAGTGGTATAGACCAATCTACCAGAAACGGTCTCCGACCGAGGGTTCCACGGGCCGCGCGTCCCAGGTCGGCCATGTCCGGGTCGCCCCCCGCTGCGCGGATCCAAAGACGGGGGAGTGGAATGGAGGCAGCCGACGCCGTGCCGTAGCGATGAGCCACCCCGAGGAGGCCCCATGACCGCGCCCACCACGGACCCCCGCAGCGACGACCTGCCCGGGCGGATCATGGCCCGGGAGATGGCCGAGCAGCCCGCCGTGCTGCGCCGGATCCTGGACGCCGGGGCGCCGCGGATCCAGGAGGTGGCCCGGGAGGTCGCCGCCCGCAAGCCCCGGTTCGTGCTGCTGACCGCCCGCGGCACCTCCGACAACGCCGCGCTCTACGCCAAGTACCTGCTGGAGATCCGTCTCGGTCTGCCCTGCGGTCTCACCTCGATGTCGACGACCACGGCGTACGGCGCCCGTCCCGATCTCACCGACGTTCTCGTCATCACCGTCAGCCAGTCCGGCGGCTCCCCGGACCTGGTCGCCTCCACACAGGCCGCCCGCGAGGCCGGCGCGCTCACGCTCGCGGTGACCAACAACCCGGACTCGCCGCTTGCCGCGGTCTCCGAGTTCCACATCGACATCCTCGCGGGACCGGAGAAGGCCCTTCCGGCGACCAAGACCTACACCGCCTCCCTGCTCGCCCTCTATCTCTTCGTGGACGGGCTGCGTGGCGGTGACGGCGCGCCCGCGAAGGTGCTGCCCGACCTCGCCGGGCAGCTGCTCGCCCGCCAGGACGAGGTCCGCACCCTCGCCGCCCGGTACTGGTTCGCCGAGCGGATGGTCATCACCTCGCGCGGCTACGGCTATCCGACCGCGAAGGAAGCCGCCCTGAAGTTGATGGAGACCAGCTACATCCCCGCCCTGTCCTACTCGGGCGCAGACCTCCTGCACGGCCCGCTCGCCATGGTCGACAACGTCTCGCCGGTCATTGCGGTCGTGACGGACGGCAAGGGCGGCACGGCGCTCCAGCCCGTACTGGACCGGCTGCGCGGCCGCGGCGTCGATCTTGTCGTCATCGGGCCCGAAGACCAGGTGGAACAGGCCTCGGCGGGCTTCGTCCTGCCCACCGGGGGCGTACCCGAGGAACTCCAGCCGATCCTGGAGATCATCCCGCTTCAGTTGCTGGCGTACGAGGTGACCATCGCTCGCGGTCAGGATCCGGACGCTCCGCGTGCCCTGGCCAAGGTGACGCAGACGCACTGAGCGGCAGGGTGGTGGCTCCCGTCAGACGCACGCCGGGGCGGGCCGGTGGGAAACGCAGCACTCGCGAGCGCCACGATGGCGATCCGACCCCGTCCGGGAGCCGAAGACGGCTACGCTGCGGGTGAGCCGTCGGCGGGTGTCCGATAAAGAGACAACAACAAACATCCGCCAACGCATGGACACACGCCCCGGGACCCAGGAACATGGTTCGCGAGCGTGGTCTAGTCCAGACAGCTCAGGTAAATTCAGTAAAATCCGCTCGTCCCACGGTGAGCGGACCTGCCGCACAGACCTCCGTCTTCCCCGCACAGGAGGACGGACCGAGGATCCGGCGCTCTCTGCCCTGACTGCTCCGGCTCCTCGACCATCGGCCGACCGGGACCGCACACCCCACGGCCGTTGCTGCTCCGGGCTGCGGTGCCGGGAGGGTTGAGGGTCCCTCCCAGGCGCCGCGGCCCGCGGGTGTTCCCGGGGGCCTACCGCACCGTCGCCGACCTGGCCGATTTCGATCGATGTACGAAGCCCCGGGTACCCTCGCACACGTGCCCTCCATGAACGAGCTGGTTCGCCAGCACACCGCGCTCAGCGACTCCGACCTGGAGTGGCTGCATCTGCTGGTGTCGGAGTGGCAGCTGCTCTCCGACCTCTCCTTCGCCGACCTGGTGCTGTGGGTTCCCACGCGCGACGGCACCCGTTACGTCTCGGTCGCCCAGATGCGCCCCAACACCGGCCCCACCTCCTACCAGGACGACATGGTCGGCCATCTGGTCCCGCGCGGCCGCCGCCCCATGCTGGACGCGGCCCTGGACGAGGGCCGGATCGTCCGTGAGGGCGACCCCGAGTGGCGCGAGGAGGTTCCGGTCCGGGTCGAGTCCATTCCCGTGCGACGCGAGGGCCGTGTCCTCGGTGTCATCGCACGCAACACCAACCTGCTGACCGTGCGGACCCCGAGCCGCCTGGAGCTGACCTACCTCCAGAGCGCCTCCGACCTGGCGCAGATGATCGCGGCGGGCTCCTTCCCGTTCCCCGGGCAGCAGGTCGACATGGACGCCTCGCCGCGTGTCGGCGACGGGCTGATCAGGCTGGACGCGGACGGCATAGTCCAGTACGCCTCCCCGAACGCACTGTCGGCGTACCACCGCCTGGGCCTCGCGGCCGACATCGTCGGCCACCACCTCGGCGAGACCACGGCCGAACTGGCTCCGACCCAGGGTCCGGTGGACGAGGCCCTGGTCAAGGTCGCCAGCGGCTGGGCGCCGCGCGAGTTCGAGATCGAGTCGAACGACGGGGTCATCCAGTTCCGCGCGATCCCCCTCAAGCCGAAGGGCACCCGTATCGGCTCGCTGGTCCTGCTCCGGGACGTCACCGAACTGCGGCGCCGCGAGCGGGAGTTGATCACCAAGGACGCGACCATCCGGGAGATCCACCACCGGGTGAAGAACAACCTTCAGACGGTAGCCGCGCTGCTCCGGCTCCAGGCCCGCCGGATCGAGTCCGAGCGGGGGCGGGAGGCCCTCGAGGAGGCCGTACGGCGCGTGGGCTCGATCGCGATCGTCCATGAGACGTTGTCCCAAAACCTGGACGAGCGGGTGGAGTTCGACGAGATCGCCGACCGGGTGCTCGCCATGGTCGCCGAGATCTCGCCCGGTACGGTCACCGGCCGGCGCAGCGGCCGCTTCGGCATCCTCGACGCCGAGGTCGCGACCCCCCTCTCCATGGTGCTGACCGAGGTGCTGCAGAACGCCCTGGAGCACGGCTTCCGGCAGGGCGACACCGGCACGGTCGAGGTCTCCGCGGTCCGCGGCGGTACGACGAAGGAGGCCCGCCTCCTGGTCACCGTCCAGGACGACGGGGTCGGTCTGCCAGAGGGCTTCGATCCGCACACGGCGGGCAACCTGGGCCTGCAGATCGTACGAACGCTGGTGGAGGGCGAGTTGGGCGGCACTTTCGACATGGTCCCGGCCCCGGAGCGCGGTACGAGGGTCATCCTGGACATCCCGGTGCGGGCACCCAAGTGACACCGCCTCACGGCGCCGGCGGTGTCCGGCCCCGGACAGCGCCTCCCGACGGTGGTCCCGGACAGCAATGAGCCCCGGACCACAAGTGGTCCGGGGCCAGAGCTCGTTGCCGGGTGTTGCTCACTAGGCGCACCGGGGGTACTGCGCGCTGCGGCTCGGGGGCGGGAGATGCGTACTCGCTGTACGCGCCGCCAACCTCAGGCTCGTACGGGGTGGGCAGGTCAGGCGGTGGCCTGACGGGCCCGGTTGCGGGCGGCGCGGCGCTTCATCGCGCGGCGCTCGTCCTCGCTGAGACCACCCCAGACGCCGGAGTCCTGGCCGGACTCGAGCGCCCACTGCAGGCACTGCTCCATAACCGGGCAGCGACGGCAGACGGCCTTGGCTTCCTCGATCTGCAGCAGCGCAGGACCGGTGTTGCCGATGGGGAAGAAGAGCTCGGGGTCTTCCTCGCGGCAAACGGCGTTGTGACGCCAGTCCATGGCTGCTACCTCTCCGTGGTAATACGTGCAGATTGCTTGTGAATGTGAACGCTTTCACGAATCCCTCAACAAGTGAAGGGCCGACCGTCAGACACACTGACGTGGTCCTGTGAATTGAGGAGGGGTTCGGGCTCTCGATGGGAGGCCGATGTTGCGGGCCGTCCCGAGCGCCACGTAGAGACTCGCAAACCTCAGCGGCGGATACAACCCCTTCCGGAAAGTTTTTTTTGATTCCTTGGTGTCGGCTCGATCACAGCCGTACTTCCAAGGGGTGGATCCTGGCCTAAACGTTCGAGTGAAAGGACTTTAGCCTCTTCTGCTCACACAATCACACGCAGTGCACGGCGTACGCCTGTGAACGTCACGCTCGTACGCACCCCTAGGTGGTCGCCGTCCATCTGAAGGGGCAGGGGAGCCTTCGAATGCAAGGTGAAGTCACCCAGGTCGTGCAGTGACACCACATGCTTGCCGCGGGGCCCCCGTTCGGGGGACGAAGTGAGCAACTGGGTTGCATATCGGGCAACCGAGGCCGTCGAGACGCGGCTGAGACCGAGTACGTCAAGTCCTGTATCGAACGACGCCTTAGGTGACGCGTACACCGGACGATTGCCGAGAAACGTCCAGGGCGCCGTGTTGCAGATTATGGACAGGACGAGATCCGTGATCGGTTCCTCGCCGGCCCGCTCCAGAGTGATCGTTCCGTGCCGGCGGTGGGGTTCGCCCAGGAACTGGCGTGCCACCTGGCGCATATACAGCGCATGGGTCGAGCGCTTGCCCTGCTCGCGCCGCTGCTCGACCCGGCCCACCACGCCCGCGTCGAAACCGAGGCCCGCGTTGAAGGTGAACCAGCGGGAGGGTACTGCCTCGTCCTCGGTGCCCGGGGTGCCCGAGGCGAGACCGAGGCCGACCGTCCGCTCGCTGTCCTCGCGCAGGGCGTCGAGGATCGCGCCGGTCGCCTCCACTGCGTCGTTGGGCAGCCCCAGCGCGCGGGCGAAGACATTGGTCGAGCCGCCGGGGACCACCGCGAGTCGCGGGAGGCGGTCGGGGTCCGGGCCGTGGTGCAGTAGGCCGTTCACGACCTCGTTGACCGTGCCGTCACCGCCGAGGGCCACCACCAGCTCGATGTCGTCGCTCTCCGCGGCCTGGCGGCCGAGGTCCCTGGCGTGCCCCCGGTACTGCGTGGTGATCGCCTCGAGCTTCATCTCGCTCGCCAGCGCGTGGAACAGGACGTCACGAGTACGTGCGCTTGTGGTGGTGGCTGCCGGATTGACCACGAGAAGTGCACGCATGGATTGCAGGGTACCTACCGGGGCGGTGCTCATCCCAGCCCGAGGTAGGGATCCGGTAAGAGGAAGGGGGGTGGCCTTGAGCACAATCGCGGTACCCGTGCCGACGGTGGGCGTGGGCCCGAAGGCTATTCTTCAGGGGTGAGCGCTGAGCAGAACCCCACCCCCGCCGCCTCCGGAACAGAACCGCGTCCCGGGCGGCTGACCGCCGCGGCCGCGCTGGCCGCTCTGGAGGGGCTCGCCGTGGTCGTGGGCGGCATCTGGATTCTCGTCCTGGGTCTGACGGGCACGCCCGACGACCGCGGACAGGCCGTCACCGGTGGCCTGACCCTGGTCGTGCTCGCGCTGCTGCCCCTGCTGGCCGCGCGCGGACTGCTGCTGCGGCGCGGCTGGAGCAGGGGACCCGCCGTCATCACCCAGATCCTGGCCCTGCCGGTGGCCTACAGCCTGCTTCAGGCCGACAGCATGGCGATCCCGGCCGGCATCGCCCTCGCGGTCGTCGCGGTGTCCGCCCTGGTGCTGCTGCTGCATCCGGCGACGACTCGGGCCCTCGGCATCCGCGGACCCGGAAACGTACAGGACCAGAAGTAACGGCGCGGCCGGGCTTCGGCACACGCAACCTTGGGGCGACCGGATCTCCGGTCGCCCTTCGTCACTCCTCGACCAGCAACTTCTCCCGCAGTTGCGCCAGCGTGCGGGCCAGCAGGCGCGAGACGTGCATCTGGGAGATGCCGACCTCCTGCGCGATCTGCGACTGCGTCATATTGCCGAAGAAACGGAGAAGCAGAATCCGCTTCTCTCGGGGCGGAAGGCCCTCGAGCAGCGGCTTCAGCGACTCGCGGTACTCGACGCCCTCCAGGGCCTCGTCCTCCGCGCCGAGCGTGTCGGCGACCGCGGGGGACTCGTCGTCCGTGTCCGGCACATCGAGGGACAGCGTCGAGTACGCGTTGGCCGATTCCAGGCCCTCCAGGACCTCTTCCTCCGAGATGGCCAGTTTCTCGGCCAGCTCGTGGACCGTCGGGGAGCGGCCGTGCTGCTGGGACAGCTCGGCCGTGGCCGTGGTCAGGGCCAGGCGCAGCTCCTGCAGACGGCGCGGCACCCGCACCGCCCATCCCTTGTCACGGAAGTGGCGCTTGATCTCGCCGACCACGGTCGGGGTGGCGTACGTCGAGAACTCGACGCCGCGGTCCGGGTCGAACCGGTCCACCGACTTGATCAGACCGATGGTGGCGACCTGGGTCAGGTCGTCCAGCGGCTCGCCCCTGTTGCGGAAGCGGCGCGCGAGGTGCTCGACGAGCGGCAGGTGCATACGGACGAGCTGGTTGCGCAGCTCGGCATACTCCGGGCTGCCCTCCTTCAACTTGCGCAGCTCGACGAACATGGCCCGCGCTCCGGTGCGGTCCTGAGGGTCGTGCTGTACGCCGCCCGGCACACTCTGCTCAGCGTTTCGCTCGTGCTCGCTCATCGTCCCGCCCGTCACCCTTCCCCATGCCCTCGACTCCGCTCGAGCAGGGGAGGCCCCAGTCCCTCCGGAGGACGTGCTCCGCGTGGCGTCGTCCGGATCCCGCAGTCCGTCGCCCCGGACGGAGAACGCCTCGTCCGTGCCGTTCGGCCCCGTCTGCGGGGGCGCCACGACCGCCGAAGCCTCGTCCTCCGGGTGCGGACGGGCCTGCTCGGGGATGCCGTCCACGCCGTCCGCCATGCGCCGCGACCCGCTCGGGCCACCGGCGTCCCCGGCGGGGAGTTCCCGTGTGCCGCGCTCTTCGTCCCGCACCGGCCCGTCCCCGTTCGTCACGCCGGCCCGGGTCCCGCGCCGCGCTGTTTGTAGAGGCTGATGGACACGGTCTTGTCGTCGCCGACCGCGGAGGAGACCTTGCCGGCCAGAGCCGACAGGACGGTCCAGGCGAAGGTGTCCCGCGAGGGGGCGTGACCGTCCGTGGTGGGGGCCGCGACGGTGACCTCGAGCGAGTCGTCGATGAGCCGGAAGACACAGCTGAGCACCGAGCCGGGCACGGCCTGTTGCAGCAGGATCGCGCAGGCCTCGTCGACCGCGATGCGCAGGTCCTCGATCTCGTCGAGGGTGAAGTCCAAACGAGCCGCGAGACCGGCCGTGGCCGTGCGCAGCACCGACAGGTAGGCACCCGCTGCCGGAAGCCGGACTTCCACGAAGTCCTGGGTCGCGGGCTCGCCTGCGATCTGGGACACCCTCACCTCCAAGGTGGTACAAGCTCTTTCGGGGCCGAGGGTCGCCCCCGGGGGTAACGCCCTACGTGGTTCAGCGGTGACGCTATCGCGATCTCGGCTTTCTGTCCCGGGACCCCGATCCCTTCCTGTCACTCATGGTAAACCCATGTATACGCACAGTGGCTAGGGGTCTGCGGGCCCAATCCGGATGAGCGAGCGCCGGTTTGACGTACCCAGTCGTCAGACCGCCGAACCGTCCGGATCCAGGGTCACACGCGAGGGGACCGCGCGTCACACGAGTACATGGTCGACAAAGCACCACCGCCAGCTCTCGCCGGGCTCGAAGGTACGCATCACCGGGTGGCCGCTGTCCTTGTGGTGCGACGTCGCGTGCCGCAGGGGCGAGGAGTCGCAGCAGCCCACGTGTCCGCACTCCAGACACAGCCGCAATTGCACCGGGTGCGTGCCTGCCGCGAGACACTCCAGGCAGGTCTCGCTCTGGGGCTTGGGTTCGGGGAGCGGCAGCGCGTCGGCGTGCGTGCACTGTTTCATGATTGCCAGGTTACGACGGGTCCGCGCGGTGCCGCGCGGAATTCGGGGACGGGAAGCTGTGCGGAGATCGAGGGCGGGCGGAAGACGATGAACGTATTGCCGTTGCTGTTGCTGGTGGCCGGCAGTGCCGCCGTCGCCGGTGCGGCGCGCCGGACTCCGGTGCCCGCGCCGCTGCTGCTCGTCGCGGTGGGGCTGGTGGTCTCGTATCTGCCGGGGGTGCCGCAGTACACCCTGGACCCCGACATCGTTTTGCCGCTGGTGCTGCCCCCGCTGCTGTACACGGCGGCCACTGACAGTTCGTACCTGGACCTGCGGGCCCAGGTACGGCCGGTGGCCCTGCTGTCCATCGGGTACGTGCTGTTCGCGACGCTCGCCGTGGGCTGGGCGGTGTATGTGCTGGTGCCGGGCATGCCGCTCACCGCCGCCTTGGTGCTGGGCGCGGTCGTCGCGCCGCCGGACGCGGTCGCCGCGACGGCGGTGGCCCGGCGGGTGGGGCTGCCGTCACGGATCACCACGATCCTGCAGGGCGAGTCGCTGGTGAACGACGCGACCGCGATCACGGCGTACAAGGTGGCGCTCGCGGCGGCGGTCGGCGAGGGGGCGACCTGGGCGGACGGGGCGCGGGAGTTCGCCGTGGCGGCTGTGGGCGGCGTCGCGATCGGTCTGCTGCTGATGATGCCGATCCACTGGCTGCGTATGCACCTGAAGGAGGCGTTGCTGCAGAACACGCTCTCTTTGCTGATTCCGTTCGTCGCCTACGGGGCCGCGGAGTGGGTCCATGCCTCCGGGGTGCTCGCCGTGGTCGTGGTCGCCCTCTACCTCGGATACCACAACTGGCAGGTCGACTTCGCGACGCGGCTCCAGGAGGAGGCGGTGTGGAGGATGGTCGCGTTCGTCCTGGAGTCGGCCGTGTTCGCGTTGATCGGGTTGCAACTCCCGGTCGTCCTGAGGGGGCTGGGCCGGTTCGAGGGCACGCGTGCGGCCTGGTACGCACTGGCCCTGTTCGTCGTGGTCGTCGTGACACGGTTCATGTGGGTGTATCCGTCGATCTTCCTGCCGCGGATGGCGTCCAAGCGCATCCGGGAGCGGGAGGAGGACCCGACATGGAGGGGGCCGTTCGTCATCAGCTGGGCCGGGATGCGCGGCGTGGTCTCGCTGGCGATCGCCTTCTCGATCCCCCGGGCCATGCACAACGGCGACCCCTTCCCCTACCGCAACCTGATCCTCTTCCTGACCTTCACGACGGTGATCGGCACGCTGGTGGTGCAGGGACTGAGCCTGCCCCCGCTCATCCGGTTGCTGAGGCTGCCGGGGCGTGACGCGCAGGCGGAGACCCTGGCGGAGGCCAACGCCCAGGCGCAGGCGTCCCGGGCCGCCGAGCAGCGCCTGGACGCGCTGCTCGACGACGAGCGCAACGCCCTCCCGCCGCCGCTGGCCGACCGTCTGCGCAGGGTCCTGGAGCGGCGCCGCAACTCGGTCTGGGAGCGGCTGGGCTCGGTGAATCCGGTGACCGGGGAAACGCACGACGACACCTACCGCCGCCTGTCCCGCGAGATGATCGGCGCGGAACGCAAGGTCTTCGTCAAGCTCCGCAACCACCGCTACATCGACGACGAGATGCTCCGCACCCTGCTGCGCCGACTGGACCTGGAGGAGGCGGCGGCGTACCGGGAGACCACCTGAGGCGGCTCGTCGGGAGCCCGCGGGACCACGCCGGCTCCCTCCCGGGGAGGGCTTGGACCGTCTCGCGCGTCGGGGCCCCGGATGTCCGTGAACGCCTAAGTGACCCCGGGCGGAGCTGAGGGAAACGGGCTTCCGCTGATCACGGCGGCCAGCGTCGTACCCGGAGAGATGGCGCCCTCTTCGGTCAAGACGACAAGTCCGTAGAGCAGTTTGGCGACATAGAGACGTTCCACCGGCAGGCCGTGACGGGACTCGAAGTCGGCCGCGAAGGCCTCCAGTTCATCGGGTACGCGGGCGTAGCCGCCGAAGTGGAAGCGGGTGTCCAGCGACCATGTGCCGCGCTGGGCGCCGAAGGTCCGCTGTTGCAGCTCGGCGGTGTCGGCGGCCAGGAAGTCGCCCTTCAGGACCGGGATCCCCAGGGCCCGCTGGTCCTGTGCCAGGCCGGCGGCAAGGCCCGCCAGCGTGCCGCCGGTGCCGCAGGCGACGGCGACCACGTCCGCCCGGCCGCGCAGTTCCTCACCGAGCGCGAGGCAGCCGCGTACGGCGAGGGAGTTGCTGCCGCCCTCGGGCACGACGTAGGCCTCCGCGGCGTCCGCGGCCCGCAGGATGGCGGCCAGGGCCTCCGGTTCCGCCTTGCGGCGGTACGTCGGCCTGTCGACGAAGTGCAACCGCATGCCGTCGGCCGCGCACCGGGTCAGGGAGGGGTTGAGCGGGCGGTGGGCCAGCTCATCGCCGCGGACCACTCCGATCGTCCCCAGGCCCAGCAGCCGGCCGGCGGCCGCGGTGGCCCGCAGATGGTTGGAGTGGGCGCCGCCGAACGTGACCAGGGGGCGGCCGGCCGCGGCTCGCAGGTTCGGGGCGAGCTTGCGCCACTTGTTGCCGACCAGGTCCGGGTGGATCAGGTCGTCCCGCTTGAGCAGCAGCCGGACGCCGTGTCGCGCGAACCGCTCGTCCGCGACCTCCTCCAGGGGAGACGGCAGACGTGGATGCAGCACGGCCGGGTCGAGCGCTTCGGTGTGCGGCACATCGGGGCTGGTCACCCCGCCATTGTCGAACACGTGGGGAGTCCGCACGGCCGGGCGGGGGCGGCCGGTGTCACTTCAGGCGGTCGCGGACCCGCTCCCGAAGCCAGGCCATCGAGAAGCCCTTCGGATCGACCTTCCCGGGCTGCCATTCCGGATGCCCGATCACCGAGCGTTCCGACCAGCCGTGCCGGCGGCAGATCGCCGCACTCACCTTCTCGATCGCCTCGAGTCGGGTCGGGGGCCAGGGGTCGTCGCCGTCGCCGAGGTTCTCGCACTCGAAACCGTAGAAGTGACGGTTGCCGTCGGTGTTCGCCTCGTTCACCGGGGGCAGCGCCTTTTCGGCGACGACCGCGCGCAGTACGTCGTCGTCGCCCAGCCCCGCGTGGTTGGCACGCCGTAGCCCACCAGATGCACCACGCCGTCCTTGGTGATCACGCCGTGGCACAACGGCCCGGGCAACTCGGCGTCGCCGTCGCGGCACACCGCGACGGTCCGCTTGCTCCCCGGTGTCGCCGTGTGGTGGATCAGCACTCCGTGGACGGGGCCCCAGGGGCCCTTGTGGTTGCGGTTGTGATGTCGCCAGTCGCCGACCTCGACGACGGTGACGCCTTCGGCTCCGAGCCGGTCGAGGAACGTGCCCGCGGACATGGGTGGGGCCATGGCCGCCTCCTTCGCGCTGCGCGACGGCCACCGGTCGCGGCCGCCTCGTACCGCTGCTTGTACCGGCGACCGCAGCGCGCGGACCAGCCGTTCGTACGGTGTGCGAGCCGATCCGGTCAGCGGAGGATCTGCCGACGATCGGCCGACTCGAACAGCGACTTGTGCGTGCGCTTCCGGGTCCGCGCCCGTCCTCGACCGCCGGTTTCGGCGGACTGCCACGGCCTTGGCGGGGCTCCCCAGTGTGCCCAGGGCCACGATGATCCATTCCCGCTCGTTTGGGTAATGGCATGGTCACGCTTCGTGCTGCGAGGCTTCTTCCCGCAGATCAACGCATGTTCCGGGAGGGGCAAACCCAATGTCGGTAGGCGAAGAGGTCCGCGCGGACGAGAACAGGCCGCAGCAGAGTCTGGGCACCGCGGCCGCACGGAACCTGGCCACCACCACCAAGTCCGCACCCCAGATGCAGGAGATCAGCTCACGATGGCTGCTGCGCATGCTGCCGTGGGTGAACGTGCAGGGTGGTACGTACCGTGTGAACCGCCGCCTCAGCTACGCGGTGGGCGACGGCCGTGTGACGTTCGTGAAGACCGGCGACCAGGTCACGGTCATCCCGGCCGAGCTCGGTGAGCTGCCGGCCCTGCGGTCGTACGACGACCAGCACGTGCTCGGCGAACTCGCCCAGCGGTGCCAGCAACGGAGGTTCGCGCCCGGGGACGTGCTCGCCGAATTCGGCAGCCACGCCGACGAGGTGTACCTGCTCGCGCACGGCAAGGTCGAGAAGATCGGAACGGGTCCCTACGGGGACGACGCGGTGCTCGGCGTCCTCGCCGACGGCGCCTACTTCGGCGATCAGGCGCTGCTGGACCAGGGTGCCATCTGGGAGTACACGGCTCGTGCGGTCACCGCCTGCACGGTGCTCGCCCTGCCCCGCCGGGACGTCGAACAGGTCGCGGAGCGTGCCGAGTCGCTGCGCGAGCACCTCCGGCGGCAGCGCACGATCCCGGAGCAGCGCACCAACAAGTACGGCGAGAAGCAGATCGACCTCGCCGCGGGCCACAGCGGCGAGCCGGACGTGCCGCACACCTTCGTCGACTACGAGGCCGCACCCCGCGAGTACGAGCTGAGCATCGCCCAGACCGTGCTGCGTATCCATTCGCGCGTGGCGGACCTCTACAACCAGCCGATGAACCAGACCGAGCACCAGTTGCGGCTCACCGTGGAGGCGTTGAAGGAGCGCCAGGAGCACGAGCTGGTCAACAACCGTGACTTCGGTCTGCTGCACAACTGCGAATACGACCAGCGGCTGCAGCCGCACGACGGCGTGCCGAGCCCCGACGACCTGGACGAACTGCTCAGCAGGCGGCGCGGCACCAAGCTGTTCCTCGCCCACCCGCGCGCGATCGCCGCGTTCGGCCGGGAACTCACCAAGCGCGGACTGGTCCCCGAGACCGTCGACATGGGCGGCAACCGCATCCCCACCTGGCGGGGAGTGCCGATCTTCCCGTGCAACAAGATCCCGGTCAGCGAGGCCCGTACGACCTCGATCATCGCCATGCGTCTCGGGGAGGAGGACCAGGGTGTCGTCGGCCTGAGGCAGACGGGCCTCCCCGACGAGATCGAGCCGAGCCTCTCGGTGCGCTTCATGGGCATCAACGAACAGGCGATCATCAAGTACCTGGTGACGGCCTACTACTCGGCCGCCGTCCTGGTCCCCGACGTGCTGGGTGTCCTGGAGAACGTCGAGATCGGCCGCTGGAGGTGACACTGAGCACAACCGGCACGCCGTGTGCCCGCCCGTCCGGGCGGGTACACCCTCGGGGTACTGGCCCATCGGCAGCGGAAGCGTCACCGTCCGCAGACACTTCGAGGCGGTTCCATGGGTGAGTTCATGACGGAGCCGAAGCAGAGTCCGACGCTCGGCAGGCTCGGCAGGCTCGGCCCGGCCGGCTCCCTTGGCCGCCTCGGCCCGCTCCCGGGCCCGGCCGGGCCGCCCGACGGACACGAGGCCACGGTGATCTTGGAGCGTACCCGCGCCTCGGTCGACCCGGAACTCCGCCGGGCCGTGGACTCGCTGCCCGGCTCGATGCGCCGCATCGCGCGCTACCACTTCGGCTGGGAGCACGCGGACGGCACCCCCGCGTCCGGCAACGCGGGCAAGGCGATACGGCCCGCGCTCGTCCTGACCGCGGCCCGCGCGCTCGGCGGCCAAGCGGCCGCCGCCGTGGGGGCCGCCGCGGCCGTCGAACTGGTCCACAACTTCACGTTGCTGCACGACGACGTGATGGACCGGGACGCCACCCGCAGACACCGTCCCACCGCCTGGACCGTGTTCGGCGACGCCGACGCCATCCTCGCCGGGGACGCCCTGCAGGCGCTGGCCCTGCGGCTGCTCGCCGAGGACCCGCACCCGGCGTCCGGGGCGGCGGCCGCCCGGCTCGCGTCCTGCGTCGTCGAACTGTGCGCCGGTCAGCACGCGGACACGGCCATGGAGCGGCGCGACCCCGACGAGGTCACCCTCGACGAGGTGCTCGCCATGGCCGAGGCGAAGACGGGCGCACTGCTCGGCTGCGCCTGCGCACTCGGCGCTCTGTACGCCGGAGCGGACGAGGAGGACGTCGCGGCGCTGGACGCCTTCGGCCGCGAGGCCGGGCTCGCCTTCCAGCTCATCGACGACGTGATCGGGATCTGGGGGGACCCGAGCCGCACCGGCAAGCCGGCCGGGGCGGATCTCATGGCCCGGAAGAAATCGCTGCCCGTGGTCGCCGCCCTGGCCTCCGGTACACCGGCGGCGGCGGACCTGGCGGAGTTGTACCGGGGACCGTACGAGGAAGGGGAGTTGGAGCGCACCGTGCTCGCCGTCGAGCGGGCGGGCGGACGTGACTGGGCGCAGGTGCAGGCGGCCGACCGGATGGGCCGGGCGATGCACGAGCTGTCCCGTGCGGTCCCCGACCCGGTGGCAGCGGACGGTCTGCTGGCCCTGGCCGAGTTCGTGACCCGGCGCAGCAGCTGACCGGCGCGACCGTCAGACCCCGGAGACCCGGGTTCCGCGAGGCTCCTGACCCCTCGCGGCACCCGGGTCTCCGGCTGAGGGGTGGGCCCCGCGCCTCCCCGCGGTGTGCGGCCCTGCGCCCTTTGCCGAAGGCCGGTTCGCCTCCGGTGCGCCCCTTCGGGTCATGCGCCCAGCAGCACTCGATAGGGTCAACGCCCGTAGTTGAAAAGCTGGTTGGGGTGAAAGGACGGGCAGATGGGCGTGGCCATCCGGGCGGCGGAGGGGGACGACCGGGAGACGGTCGTCCGGCTGCTGGACGAGGCGTTCCGGGACGATCCGGTCAGCAGCTGGGTGTTTCCTGACGTGGAGTACCGGCGTACGACGCACCACAGGCTGATGGGCGCGTTCACCGACATCGTGTTCGCCGAGGGGCGCATCGACGTGACCGAGGACGGCACGGCCTGTGCGCTCTGGCTGCCGGTGCCGGCCGGCGACCACGCGGACGCGGAGGACGCGGACGACGCCGTGCGACTGCGTGAGACGGTCGACCCGGACAACGAAAGGGTCGAGCGCATCGCCCGGCTGGCGGCCGCGTCGCACCCCACGGAACGCGCCCACGAATACCTGTGGATGATCGGCGTGGCCCCGGGGCACCAGGGCGAGGGCCTCGGCACCGCGCTCATCCAGCACGTCCTCGACCGCTGCGACCGGGAGGGCCTGCCTGCCTATCTGGAGGCGAGCAGTGCCCGCAGCACCAGGCTGTACGAGCGGCTCGGGTTCGCCTACACGGGTCG
Source organism: Streptomyces sp. NPDC001156 (assembly GCF_053598275.1). Classification (NCBI taxonomy): domain Bacteria; kingdom Bacillati; phylum Actinomycetota; class Actinomycetes; order Kitasatosporales; family Streptomycetaceae; genus Streptomyces; species Streptomyces sp. NPDC001156. The sequence continues at coordinate 50,525 of NZ_JBSFJX010000049.1, forward strand.
CACCCTCGACATCCCCGACGGCCCGAAGATGTGGCCGATGTGGCGCGACCCCCGCTGACCGAAAGCACCGGGGGCGCCGCACCCGTGGCCGCCCTACGCTGAGGGCATGGGCAGCAAGGATCAGGTCTGTCGGTTCTGCGGGCAGCCCGTCGGCACCGTCGTACGGCGCCACAAGACGCTGGGTGCCTTCGTCCCGGTGTGGCGCCCCGGTCCCTGCCGCAACCACAAGTGCCCGGCGTACGCGGCTCCGGAGACCGGGGTGTCGTACCCGAAGCCTAGGGTTGGCGGTATGTCCGAACCTCTGCTGCACCTCACCGAGCGCTCCCTGTGGGAGGCGGCCCGCGCGACCGGCACCTACGAGATGTCGACCCGCGACCGCACGCTTCAGGAGGAGGGCTTCATCCACTGCTCGCTGCGGCACCAGGTCCCGCGCGTCGCGGGCTGGGTGTACGGGACGTACGAGGGGCCCGACGAACTGGTGCTGCTCGTGATCGACCCGCGGCGTCTGACGGCCCCCGTACGCTACGAGGCCGTGCAGCCCGGCGGTGAGGAGTTCCCGCACATCTACGGGCCGATACCGGTGTCCGCCGTGGTGGACGTGGAGGTCTGGAACGCCGGGACGGCGGCTCCGGAGTGACGGCAACGGGGGGACGGAGCAAGGCCTGGCGGTGGGCCGTGGGGGTGTGGGCGGCACTGGTGCTGACGGGCGGGGGCCTCACGCTGTGGCTGCAGGAAGCGAACGAGCCGGATCCTCCGGCCCGATGGGAACGCGCGCCCGCTCCGCTGCTGTCCGCGGACGTCGACGAGACGTCCTGTCCGACCCCGACGCCTGCCACGAGGCCGGTGATCATCGTCTGCGCGTACTCCGCCATCCGGTAGTGCGCCGTCATCCGGCGAAGCGGGCATGACGGCGGCGTCCGGCGTCGCCTAGCCGGGCAGGCCGCCCGTCCATGGGTCGCGGCCCGTCAGGCAGTACGTGCCGCCGGCCGGGTCGCGCATGACCGTCCAGTGGGCACCCCGCTCGACGACGGCGGCGCCCAGGCGTTCGTGCCGCACCCGGGTCGCCTCGATGTCCGTGCACGCGAGGTCGAGATGGGCCGAGGCGGGGCCGTCGGTGCCGAGGCGCTGCACCAGGATGCGGACCGGCAGTGCGGCGGGCGGCCGGACCACATGGAACTCCGGCAGGGAGCCCGGATACGACTCCCAGCCGGTGAGGCCGCCCCAGAAGGCGACTTCGGCGTCGAAGACGGCCGGGCCGACGTCGAGACACACCTGGTCGAGCCGGTCGGCCGCACCGCCGGAGTCCTCGACCACGGGAGGTCGCGCCGACTCGCCGTGCCAGGGCACCGCGCAGAACGACTGGGCGCCCGGGGAGCGGAGCACGGCCCACCCCGGGTGGCCGGCGACGACGTCGGCTCCGAGCTGCCGCGCCGCCGCCACCAGCGCGGGCACGTCCTCGACGGCCAGGTCGAGATGGGTGCCGCCGCCCGTGCGCACGGCCTGCGCCTTCAGACAGGCGTCTCCCGTCTCCGGCAGCAGTGTCACGAACTCGTCGTCATCGCCCCGGGTTTCGGACAACTTGGTCGCCGTGACCGCGGTCCAGAAATCGCAGGCTTGGCCGAACTCCGGAGCGGGCCGGTCGACGAAGGCGTAGGTCCAGCGGATCGGTTCGCTCACGGGGCGGCTCCCTGGCAGAGGGTGCGGACGGTGGACGGGCCGCTCGTACCGTCTCCCGGCGGGACGGAACACGCAACGCGTTTCCCGGGCCCGGCTGCCAGGTCGCCGCGGTCCGCGTCAGGCGGCGCGGCGCTCCGTGAAGCGCAGCAGGTTGCCCGCCGGGTCGCGGAAGGCGCAGTCGCGCACGCCCCAGGGCTGGTCCATGGGCTCCTGGAGGACGTCGGCCCCGGCCCCCTCGACGCGGGCGAAGAGGGCGTCGCAGTCCTCGGTGGAGAAGATGACGCCCCGCAGGATGCCCTTGGCGAGCAGCTCCGCCATCGCCTGGCGGTCCGCCGGGGAGGCGTCCGGGCTGGCGCCCGGCGGCTCCAGGACGATCTCCACGTCCGGCTGGAGCGGTGAGCCGACCGTCACCCAGCGCATCCCCTCGAACCCGACGTCGTTGCGGACCTCGAGGCCCAGGACGTCCCGGTAGAAGGCGAGCGCCTTGTCGTGATCGTCGACGGCGATGAAGCACTGGGAGAGTTTCAGGTCCATGGCGCCAGGCTAGAGCTGGGCGCGCGGGTCCGCTCGCGTATCGCCCGGCCTGCCCCGGCGGGGGCGCGTCAGGCCCTTCACCACGCACGGCGGAATCGGCGCTGCGTGCTCGTGCGACCGCGCTCGGTAGGCGCTCGGCGTCTCGCCGACCAGCTCCGTGAAGCGCGAGCTGAACGACCCCAGGGACGTGCACCCCACGGCGATGCAGACCTCCGTCACGGTCATGTCGCCGCGCCGCAGCAGCGCCTTGGCCCGCTCGATGCGGCGGGTCATGAGGTAGCTGTACGGAGTCTCCCCGTAGGCCGCGCGGAAGCTGCGCTGGAAGTGCCCGGGCGACATCAGCGCGGTGTGCGCGAGCGCGGGCACGTCCAGCGGCTGTGCGTAGTCTCGGTCCATCCGGTCGCGGGCCCGCCGCAGCCGGACCAGGTCGTCCAGGTCCACGCCCACAGCATGGCACGGGGCACCGACAACAGGACCCGGCATGGGACGGCCCGGCGGCCCGGACGGGCGGAACGGTCCGGTCCGGGCCGGCTGATCCATGCGCTGGCCCCGGGCGGCCGGGCACATGTGAAGGGGCCCGGCCGACGGTGCGGCCGGGCCCCTTCAGACACGTCGCTGACCTGCGCGGGTGCACCGCTCACGGGTCTTCGCGACCAGAAGGACCGGTGGATCAGGCCTTCTTGGTCTCCCAGAAGATCTTGTCGATCTGGGCGATGTAGTCCAGCGCCTTCTGGCCCGTGGCCGGGTCCTTCGACGCCTTGGCGGCCGAGAGGGCCTTCAGGGTGTCGTTGACCAGCTGGTGCAGCTCCGGGTACTTCTCGAAGTGCGGGGCCTTGAAGTAGTCGCTCCACAGCACCGAGACGTGGTGCTTGGCGAGCTCGGCGCGCTGCTCCTTGATGACGGTGGCGCGGGCCTGGAAGTGCGGGTCGTCGTTGGCGGCCATCTTCTCCTGTACGGCCTTCACCGACTCCGCCTCGATGCGGGCCTGGGCCGGGTCGTAGACGCCACAGGGCAGGTCGCAGTGGGCGCTGACCTTGACCTTGGGGGCAAACAGGCGGGAGAGCATGAAGCTGTCCTTCCTCGTGATCGTCTTCTCAGGTGGGACATTACTCCGTGGGGGACGGGTTTTCGCGAGTGCCCCCGTGGGCTTACGTCAAAAGTCCGGGGTGAGACTGGGACTGGGACTGGTGGAGGATCGGACCGGGGAGGTGCCGGGGATGCCGGAGCTGTCACAGGAGTTCGAGCGCACGAGGGCCCTGCTGCCGTTGGGGGCGGCGGAGGTGACGGGACCGTCCATGGTGCCCACGCTGCAGCACGGGGACCGGCTGCTCGTCCAGTACGGGGCGCGGGTCCGGCCGGGTGACGTCGTCGTTCTGCGGCATCCCTTCCAGCAGGACCTGCTGGTCGTCAAGCGGGCCGTCGAGCTCCGCGAGGGCGGCTGGTGGGTGCTCGGCGACAATCCGTACGCGGGCGGGGACAGCACCGACTACGGCAGCGTTCCCGAGGAGCTTGTCCTCGGGAAGGTGCGACTGCGCTACCGGCCGCGCAAGGAGGGTCAGCGCTCGTTGTTCGCGCTGCTGCGCTGGGCGCTTTCGGCCGGCCGGCCCGTGTTCTCCGGCCGGTCCGCCTCCAGGCGCTTGCGGGCGCGGTAGGCGGCCACGTTGGCGCGCGTCGCGCAGCGGTCCGAGCAGTAGCGCCGGGAGCGGTTCGTCGATGTGTCGAGGTACGCGTTGCGGCAGGGGGCCGCCTCGCACAGGCCCAGGCGGTCCACGCCGTATGCGGTGAGGTGGAAGGCGAGCCCCATCGCGGCGATCGCCGCATAGCCCGCGGTCGCGTTCGACGGGTGGTCCGCGAGGTGCATGTGCCACAGCGGGCGGCCGTCCTCGTCGCGGTGGTCGTGCCCGGAGATCTGCGGGCTCACCGGGAACTCGAGGAGCAGCGAGTTCAGCAGGTCCACGGCGAGCGTCTCGTCGCCGGTGTCGGCCGCCTCGAAGACCGCGCGGAGTCGGGCCCTGACCGATCGGAACCGGGTGACGTCGGCGTCGGTGGCGCGGCGGGCCGCCGACTGGTTGCCCACGAAGAGGTCGCGGACGGCCTCCACCGAGGTGAGCGAGTCCTTGCCCCGGGCCGGTTCCTCGCTGTTCACGAGTCGTACGGCGTAATCCGAGTAATAGGCCAGTTCCACTTGTAGTCCTTACGGAGGCGCTCTATGGTCGTGGGGCGGTCGAGTAACAGACGATCGTGCTTCCAGGGTATTACGTGACGCACGTAACGGAGGGCGGCATGGCGGACACGGAGACCACGGCGACGACCGACTGGCGGGCCTGGCAGGAGAGCTGGGACCGACAGCAGGAGTGGTACATGCCCGACCGAGAGGAACGCTTCCGGATCATGCTCGACATGGTCGAGGCGTTCGTCGGCACCGAACCCCGGGTGCTCGACCTCGCCTGCGGCACGGGCAGCATCACCGCCCGGCTGCTCGACCGTTTCCCGGGGGCCACCAGTACCGGCGTCGATCTCGATCCCGCACTGCTGGCCATCGCGCACGGCACGTTCGCGGGCGACGACCGCGTCACGTTCGTCGAGGCGGACCTCAAGGACCCCGGCTGGCCCGCGCGTCTGCCGCACGACGTGTACGACGCGGTCCTCACCGCCACTGCCCTCCACTGGCTGCGCAAGGGCCCCCTCGACGGCCTCTACGGTCAGATCGCGGAACTCGTCCGCCACGGCGGTGTCTTCATGAACGCCGACCACATGATCGACGACACCACGCCCCGGATCAACGCGGCCGAGAGCGCCCTCCGGCACTTGCGCATGGACCAGGCGATGCGGGGCGGTGCCCTCGACTGGGCCGAGTGGTGGCAACTGGCCGCCGAGGACCCTGTTCTCGCCGCGCCGACCGCACGCCGCTTCGAGATCTACGGCGCCCACGCCGACGGGGAGACGCCCTCGGCCGCATGGCACGCGCGCGTACTGGGCGAGAAGGGCTTCGCCGAGGCTCGCCCGGTGTGGTGCTCACCTTCGGACACGCTCTTGCTCGCGCTGAAGTAGGTGCAACAGGCTCACCAGTTGGATTAGCGAAGCGTAGTGAACCTGTGACAGAGTGCTACGTGCACGCCCGGCGCCCAGGCGACGTCGGGCACCCTCCTCGGTCGGGTCTTGCGGCCCGGTCGACCAGTGTCCGGAGGGACGTGCACGCGGGCTGACGGCTCCTGTCGTTCAGTACCACGGCACGAAGGCGATTGGCTGCCAAGGCTGAGCAACGCTCAGGCTCGCCAAGCCAATCAGCGCCTCTGTGTGTCAAGCGGCTTGGGCGAGTTGGTTTCGGTGGTCGCGTTTCATGATCCGGTAGACCACGTTGGACAGGCGGCG